>NZ_JBANBA010000170.1:0-12359 GCF_059803475.1 Bradyrhizobium sp. UFLA05-89
CACAGCCGCTCGGCCGCATCGCCGCTGACGCCAATACATCGGATTACTGCCGCCCTTTTTCAACGGAATCGGCCCTTAGCTGGCGGACCTCGCTTGGGTCAGCATTTGTACGGGCGGATTTATGAGTACGCCTTAGTAGAAATATTGACTCACGTCAAAGCGGTGCGGCGGCGACCGTGCTTGCGACTTCATCACGCTTCTCGGCGGCGTGGCTGCTAGCGGCGCGGGCCTTGCGCATGTCTATTCGATCAGGATCAGACCAGGAGGGAGTGAATCGTCGTATAGACCGGCCCGATCGGATCGTCCGATCGGAACGAAACCTTTGATTTTTGCGGTCTGCAGCGCAGGAACGCCGGATTTCTCCAGCTTGCCGGCAATCAGGCCGCGCAAAGACATGGGTAGATCCAGGCTCCGATCGTCGACAACGCGCGCGGCCCGGAGGAACAGAATCTGCAGGTCGAGCAACTCCGGCGTGGTCCAATCGAAGCGCTGGAAAGCCTGATACGCGTGCTCGACGAGATCGGGCGAGACGACACTCTCCGGCCCTGCGTAGAGCGGAGTGCGGCTGAGCAGGAGCCCGAGCGCCGCAAGATAAGGAGCGCAGTGCCGCTTGGCCCGTGCAAGCGTCACCGCGATGTCGCAGAGGCAACGCACCAGTTCCGCCTTGGTGTCGTCGTGGATCAGTTCCAGGGATCCAGCCAGACGCACGAGTTCGTCGGGCGCCCTGCCGCTGCGGATCCTCTCGATCTCTCCGGCCATAAGCCTAGTCTGGCGTTCGCGCGTGAGCCCGCCCGCCACCCGGCGCCAGAGGATGTATTCTTGGCTCTTGATGCGCCGACCAGGAAAACACGGACCATCATCGTGCACCCGCCACAGGGCATCGATACGAAGGTCGTCCCGGACAACGCCGAAGCCCGGGCGCAGCAGGAATCCAGCCATGATGAGCCAAGCCTCTTCGTGGTCCGCGGAACGTCGTCTGTCGTCCCGCCGCTCCTCAAGCGCAGGCCAAAGGGCGCGCAGCAGGGGCCCGTTCCATTCACCTCTGGCAGACGCGATGATGCGCTCCATACCCTTGAGGATCGTGGCAGCAGTAATCTTGTTCTTCTTGTTGTTATTGGCAGGCTGGGTGAACACGATCCCGATCTGCCTACGTGCCGTTACCAGCGCGTCCGCTGAAGCGTTCGGTTCAATCGGAGCGTTTGCCTCCCGCGCCCGCCCCGCACCGGGCGCGCCCGCGACGCCTTGGACGTGCTCGCGCATGTTGAATTCCAGCGGCCAGGACTGCTGGAAGGCGGGATCGGCGCTGACGCACGAGATGTGGAGCAACCCCAGTGCGTTCATCCGCGCTGTCAGACCGACGGACAACATCCCGCCCGTTTCCGGACCGGATAGCTCAGCCGTCCTGACGATGGTCTGGAGTGGGGGCAACGCGTGAAATTCGCCTTCGGACCAGGAAACGATGTCTCCGGCCCGGCTAACGTTCTTCCGGGTTGAGGAATAAGCCTGGAAGCGCACCAGCTGATCGGTGCGAAGCTTAAGCCCAAGATCAGCGATCTCAAAAAGCTGCGACGGCGCTGCACCCTGAGGAAGAACGCATACGAGGGGCGGGCGCACAGTCTGGCGATCCGTTGCTTGTATCCCCTCCACTTCGAGAAATATCGCAGCGGCGGCCCCAGCGGCGATGCGACCCGAACGGTGGTGGAGAAGGGCACCAAATCGCGCGGCTCCACGCGCCACCGCCAAATCCGGCTCCTCGTTCTTCAGAACTTGGGGTACGAAACCGTTCTGCCAGCCTCCGATCTGCTCGCGGAGTCTTTGGCGCAGGAGCGGCGGTCGGACGGATCCGCCGTTGAACAGGACGGCATCAATGCGCGGGCCGTCGTTGAGGAATTCGGCAAGGTGTCGGGTTATCGCGCTGTCGGGAGGATAAGGAAGCCCCCATTCCCTCAGTGCCGCCTGCGTCCGGTACGGCCGCGCCGCCGCGTCGCAGAAGGGAAAAAATCCGTCCAGCAATAGGTTCTCGACTTCCGCCCGCATCACCGTCGCCGTCTGCGAGCCGCCGACCATGCCCGACCCGCGACCGGCCAGTGCAACAACGAACCGCTCATCCGGCGGCCCCGTAGCGGCGAGCGCGAGCTCTTTCAGATGACGGCAGGCGGCGACGAGCTGATCCCATTGCGGGCCGGAAAGCCGGCCGCCCGCCCCAGCAAGCCGCGGCTCCAGGAAATGGGCGACGGCAAGGTCGACATTGTCGCCGCCGAGCAGCGTATGCTCGCTCACCGCGACACGCCTGATGTCAGGGTCCGGCATTTGCTCGTTCAGGCGGACTTCAAAAATGCTGAAATCCGACGTTCCGCCGCCGATATCGATAACCGCCACGTGTCGCAGCCCAGCATCGCCGTTGTCGGGCTGCTGCCATAATTCGCGCGCGGGGTCGTGGCTTTCCAGCCAGCAATAGAACGCAGCCTGTGGCTCTTCGAGCAGTCGCACATCACTGGGGAAGCCCGCTTCCTCTGCGGCGGTAATCGTCAGTCGCTGCGCCGCCGCATCGAAGGAAGCCGGAACGGTAACCGTGACGTCCTGATCATCGAACGCAAAGCCGGCCTCGGCAAACCGGCTGTTCCAGATCCCCCGCAAATAGTTCAGAATCAGTGCCGAGGCGCGTACCGGCGAGATTTTCTGCTCACGTGCCAGAACCGTTGATCCCCATGGCAGAAAAGGTGCCAACCGGTCGGCGGCGTGATGGCAAAGCCACGACTTCGCGGAATGGATGACCCGTCCGGGCGCTTCGCTTGCCTTTATGCGTGCAAAAAGGCCGACGATCCATTGTCCGGCTTCGACCTCCTCACTGCGGAAGTGTGCCGCGACCGCTTCCTCTGGGAGGTACAGGAAAGAAGGTAACGTTGGCTTCTCGGTCAGACTCGTCAGGCCTTCCCATTGCGGGACGAGAAGGACTTCTGGCGTCCCCTTGCCGACCAGTGGCGCGAATGCGAGTGCGGAGTTGGTCGTGCCGAGATCAATACCGATGGCGAAGCGGGCGCGGTCTTTCGTCAAGAATTACCTCCAGGGGCGGCCCCTATTCCGTGCGGACCTGGAACTCAACCTTCCATCGGCGATCGGAGTTCGTGTGCCGCATCCAAAGCTCAAGGATGCCAAGTTCGGTGACGACGGGACTGACGCGGACTGGCACCACCTGCCCCATCGGGACGTCAACGGCTGGGATCGCGACTTCGAGTAGGCCAGCGTCATCAAGGTCACGTTCGGCGTCGGGGAGTATCTGTCCCGGCGTATCGCCGCTTCGTACCGATGAGGAGAAAAACCGAAACTCCGCCGTGCGGCCGGTGACAAGGCCGAACTCGCGTCCTTCGATTAGCAGTTCCGTGCCTTCCTGCATCCCCTGCGGGACAACACACAATGCCTTGAGCGGCGGCTTGTAGCCCGGAACGGCGGGCATCGACGCTTCCAGGCCGATGTAATAGGAACGCGCCGCGCCGGCCTTGATGCGCACGCCCTTGCCAGTGGCGCGGTGGCGTCCGTAGATCGCGCCGCCGCGTGCGACGGCGAGGTCTGGTTCGAAACCCTCCAATTCGCGGACTGGCTGGCCCCCATTCCAGGACGCCAGCAGCTCAAGCACCCGGGTACGGATTGGGGCGGCCTTGAAAACGCCCCCATTGAACAAGACCGCGGTCGGCATCAGCACCTGCGCGTCAGCCGAAACCTCCACCAGAGCGGCAAGCTTTTCGCTTGCCTTTACGTTCTGCAGACTCCGAGCGAGAAACTGGGCGATATGCTTGCTGACGACCGGGTCGGAAGCATAGGGCAAACCGAATTCCTGCAGCCCTGTCATGCGGCTCTCGTGCGGCAGGTCGTCGACACTGGTTCTAGCGAAAAAACCGTCGACGACAACTTGCTCCAGTGTCTCGCGATCGAGAGTCGTTGAGACAGTTTTAGCAAGCAGGCTGGAGCCGCGCGACGGGACCGCGATCGGCGCCTGCGCCAGCCCGGCATCATCAAACAGCACGATCTTGGCTTTGGAGGCGGCATGCACGAGCGCCAGGAACTGCCAGGAATCCAGTCGTTTGCCCGCGGCCTCAAGCTTGGCGTTCAGCGCATACGCGAGCGCCAAATCCATATTGTCGCCACCTAGCAGAATGTGCTCGCCGACGCTGACGCGCTCAAGCTCCAGCTGTCCTTCGACATCTGTGACCGCGATCAAGCTAAAATCCGCTGTCCCACCACCCACATCGCAGACCAGCACGATGTCGCCATCAGCAATCAGTTTTCGCCATTCTCTGCCCGTCTGCGCCATCCAGGCGTAAAATGCAGCCTGAGGCTCCTCCAGCAATGTGACGTCCTCAAGGCCCGCAGCCTTGGCAGCCTCGGCCGTGAGGCTTCTTGCGACCTCATCGAACGAGGCAGGAACGGTTACAACGATCTCGCCTTCCGCGAAGTCCCAATCCCGCCCCTGCGCCCGCTCGGTATGTAGCACCGCCTCCCTGAGATGTTGGAGGTAATGGCGCGAGCATTCGAGTGGCGAGAGCTTCTCTTCCGCGATGTCGGATCGCCAGGGCAGAATCTGCTGCTTCGGGTCGATATGCGGGTTGGACAGCCAGGATTTGGCGGAAGTCACAACGCGATCAGGCACGAGCGCCCCCCGCTCGCGCGCGAACTGGCCAATGATCACGCGCTCCCCGGCATCATTCCAGGGCAGAGGAAAAGAACTTTCCGGGAACTCCTCGGAGTGCGGAATATAAACGGCGGACGGCAGTGTAAGCATCTCGCCGATTTGTTTCGGCCCTACGGTCTGCGCGATTTCGATAATCTTGGTCTCACCACTCTCGAGATCGGCGATCGCGATTGCGCTGTTGCTTGTGCCGAGGTCGATAGCAAGACTGAAACGAGCGCTCATAAAGGGTGTCCTGGTTGTCGTCCTGTTAATTCGCGTCAATAGCCGCGCGTGATGGAAAGCGCCGATTGTACGTGATCCGAGTCGGCGCCCGGCAGCCGGCCGATGCGGACCCGCTTATCTCAGTTCCACCTCCGCCGGAGCGATTGCTGGAAGTCGATCGGTCGAACTCCACAAAACGCGCGGTAGATTCACCGCATCCGTTTTCCAGCCGTGGTGGACAAGCACTCCCCAGAACGGCGCCGGGCCGCTGATCTTGCCCAGCAGTCGGTACTCGTCCGGCGAATAGCCAGCGGCGACCTGCACCATCGATCCCTCTCTCTCTGCGCGCACGGGGGAGATTCGGAAGTGCTCCAGCAGGGCGGTCTTGCATCCGGCATGGACCACGCGCGCGGCCGCCCCAACCTGTGCGTCATCATGCGCGTTGATGTCGTCCATCAGGAAATCGACCAGCCGGCCCCTTGCCTGCAGCATCGCCAAAAAGCTAACGATCTCGGCGTCTGCCCGGGTTACGCGAGTCGTAACAGGCATCGGTCGGGCCGCCTCAGCACCAGCACTTCGGCTATCCCGTGACGGGCCGCGCCAGGCCATGATCGCTATCAGCGCGACAAGGCTCAGCGCCACCGCGCCACCCGATAGGTATATTTGGAATGCGCTCGCTGCCGGCAGCAATTCCAGAGCGTTCACCACGACCAGGAGCAGGACCACTATAATGGCGATCGCTTTCATCGCATGCATGTTTAGTCGCAGCTCCCTTTTGACCCGCATTAGCGTTGATTGACGCTTGTCCCTCAAGGCTATGCGGCACGCCGCCTGGAACAGGTCAGGCCCGATCTCGCCGCGTCAGCAGAGCGGGCAAACCTAGCCCGCTGTAAAGCGCGGGCGCGGACCCGGTTAGGTTTCCACAACCATCGAGAGGTAAGCAAATCACACTTTGCTGCGGTGCACGAGACGAGAAGTGGGTCTGCGCTCACGTGCCTTCGTCCTCCACCGATGTCGATATTGGTGGCAAAGCGGACACCACCTTACCGAGCGTCCGGTAAGAGCCTTTTTGTGATGGGGTGGACGCACTGTGTCGCGGAGTAGTCGCCGAGCCGCATCAAGCCGAACGGCAGATAATAGAGTGCGCCTCCGAGTGCGAAGTAGAGTAACAGCGTCAGCGCATTCGTTGCGGAAATTTTCGTGGACCGCTTTGCGCCACAAGCGCCTACACTCGGTCCCGATGGATATGCTGAGTACGTCGGTTAGGCCCAATACCAGGCTCTGTCTTCGGTGCGAATTTGCGCATTATGGCGTCACAATGGCAGACTAGCTCTACTCGCGCTTCATCGTCTAGCTTTGAGCGCGAATGGACCTCGCCTAACATCATCTCGGTGCTGTGACCACCCGGGTGGAGCTTAGTTGGAGGAAGCACTGTGAACGCAAACTGGCCAGACATCCCGTTCGAGAACTGGCGCGAGACATGTTCCGCGCTCCATATGTATTCGCAGGTTGTGGGTAAGTACCGACTTGCACGAACGCCTTGGCTCAACCATTCCTGGCACGCGACCCTCTACGTTAACGCACGTGGGTTGACGACTTCGCTGGTACCGGACGGGGCTGGCATTGAGATCACCCTTGATCTCCGGAAACATGCCGTCATCGGAGAAGCAGCAGACGGGCGCACGACTGAGCTTCCGTTAGGACCGATGTCTGTGGCTGACTTCTATGCATATTTCCTCGAACTCGTTCGGCGTATTGGGGGCACGCCGGAGCTTCACGACCGACCCAGCGAGGTGCCCGCTCCCATCTCATTTCGCGATGATCGGCAAACGAGACCCTACGATGCTGCAGCCGTGACAAGGTTCTTCGAGGCGCTCGTGCTCGCCAACAATGTATTCACCCGATTTCGAACCGGCTTCGTCGGAAAGGCTAGTCCCGTTCATCTCTTTTGGGGCAGCTTTGATTTAGCGGTCACGCGCTTCTCCGGACGCCCCGCGCCCCTACATCCGGGTGGCATTCCTTCTTTGCCGGACGAGGTGACCCGCGAGGCATACAGTCATGAAGTCTCATCGGCAGGTTTTTGGCCGGGCGGCGGCGGCACGGACTTTGCGGCCTTTTACTCCTATGCCTATCCCGCTCCTGCAGGTCTTGCGGACGCGAAAGTGATGCCCGATGGAGCCTACTTCGACCGGAAGCTCGGAGAATTTCTCCTGCCTTAAGATGTGGTGAGACAATCAGCTGCCCCGGAGGTAGCGCTGATGGCCTTCCTGGAGAGCACATATCTGGCCGCAGCCGACCTCGGGCATTGGGATCGTAGAACCCTCGATTGTCCCACTGGCGTAGCCCGCCGACCGCGGCCATTGAGCTAAGGGGCCCAAGGTCCCGCAGCTGATTTTCAACTTGAAGACAGCGAAATCGATAAACTCTGAATTATCGGCAAGCGTGATCGCTCGCGTCGACGAGCTGGTTGAACAGCTTGGTCGCCATGTCGGCTTCTGGTTCGCTGATATGCAAACCAGATGGTTTCGCTGTCTGGTTCTGAGGTGATGTGTTGAAAAAGTCGCACTCGCGAAAGCACCTATAGCGCCAATAAACCAAGTGGCATGACCTGGACGGCCTTTATCTTACTGTTGGTGATGGCGATCGCAGCCTCGAAGTTCGTGCGCCACTTGCCAGTGCTCGCTCAATCTTCACCGATGGCCTCCACCGATCGCGATGAGAACTCGCCCAACCCGAATCCCATTAGCGCAGCGATATTTTAGCACTTTCAAGCGCTTGGGGCCAAACACCAGCCAATAACTGGTCGCTAAAGGGATAGGGGCCTGTACCGGGAAGAAGTGGCAAAGTGACATACTCTCCCGCTCGGGCGCGCTCAAGCATGCCCGGGAGTGCGGATGAGTTATGTTCACTTTTGGACATACGAAAAGCCCAACGATCAGGACTTACGGTTGCAGCAGCGACAAGATGCGATGCCGATCTTGCTGAAGGCGGCGCTGATTCTCACGCAATCCGTCCAGTTCGGCTTGAGCGTTGCTGGTGTCTTGATTCTGCCGTTTCAAACTAATGACCAACGCCTCCTGTTCCTCGCCGCTCACCCTCAACGACCTCGCGCTCCAGCTGTCTCAGCTCATCCAGAAGTGCGTCGTTTAACATCACCAAACGCGCCGCCTCTCCGACAAGCGACCCCAGCGAGAGGGATGCCGAGGCCGCCAACCTTGTAGGAAGGTTTTCTCTCGGCGTGGTTTCATTGGAGGCTTTTACCGAGAGTATGGAGATGACTAGCTCTGTCGAGAGTCGTTCCTCTGCCAGCATTGAAACGCCCAGCGGTTCAAGTTGCCCCCGCTCCCTTCGAATCCAACCGATTCAGGGATCAGGCTCGCCTAGGAACGGAGGGTAGCGTCCACCGTTGCTTTAGGCGGAGCGCGGCACGGTTTGCTTGAGAGTGCTCAAACCAAAGCGTTTGCCTCGATCTGCCAAAACTTCGCTGTGCGCAAACGTAAGAACAAAAGGGCAAAAACATGGGCGATAAGCTACCGCCTCCACCGAGATTTATGGTGCGGCAGGCATCTCAGGGTTGGATGGTCTACGATCGACAACGTAAAGGCCCCGCATTGTTCGGGACTGATCTAGGTCTGGCTGTCAATTTGACGAAAGACCAAGCCGAGCGCCTCGAGCGGTCGCTAGCTGCGGACCTGAGCCCAAAAGACAATTCAATGGTGTCAACGAACCGATCGCTCTTGGTTAGTCGTTAGCGCAATGTGTGCCCGCTCCGATTACTTAGTCTCTAGACTTCCGTTAATACGTCGCAATGCTCCCCCGGGGTGCCTGCCAACAGCTTTTGGGCTTTCCGTTTTGCCGCCGCGTCGTTGGCGCATTCAAACTCCACCGCACCGACTAAGTCGCCGAGAGCTAAACGTTCGCTCGGTTGGAGTTGCTACCTAAAATCAACGTCGACCGCCAGAACGTGCGATTGAACGTGCGATTGATCTCAGTTCATGCGGACATTTCGAGGGTTTGGAACGCCACATCGCAAAGCCTGTTGTCTTTTCAGAAATGACCGTTGTGGTCGCACCCCATTTTCTTGGAGCGTCAGATGAGCAAACGCAAATTGGCAACAGCGTCAAAGCGCGTCCGCAATCCTAAAAAGGCCGCGCGAGCCCAACGGAACAAGCAGGCCATTGTCAGAAGCCCGAAAGTCGATTTTCTGCGCTTTGTTGCAGCGACCCCGATTGAACCACCTCTTAAGCTACATGACGATCCAAAACACGATGCTCCCCTCATTGAGACCCGGGTGGATGCGTTGCCAGGTGACCTCAGTCAGAGGATGAGTGATAGCGATCCGGCGAAAGGCTTCGATTTAGCGACAACAAACATGCAGGCTTATCAAGCCAAGCTTCTTGAGATAGCCCAGGCCAACGGGCAATTTGCTTTTGAGTTCTGCCTGAGGCTTATGGCGATCAGGTCACCGTTCGAATTTGTCGCCGTCATTGCAGAATTCACAAGCAGGCGGATCGACATGTACGGGAAGTATTCGAAAGATATGACTGCATATCCGTTCTGGGGCATCGCGGCGGCCCGGGAGCTCACGTCTCTGCCGCGACGATAACTGTACCCGTTGCGGCAAATGAGTGGTCGCATATACGCACGCGCGGCCGGGAAGCGCGGCTGAAAACGAGGAAGCAGGAATCCTCGTCCGTCAGGGGCCCGCTCCCAGAGTAACCCCGCTAGTGCGGAATATCCAAAGGTTGACGATGTCCACGACTGAACCCTGCTGATCATTTTGGCCGGACTTGTCGTTCTGATACTCAGCAACATCGCATTTCAAGTGGCGGCGGAGCGAAAGAATCCCCCGATCGGGGCCTTCACCGAATGCGACGGAGTGCGCCTTCACTATATCGAACGGGGCGATGCCGCCGCGCCTTGCGTAGTCCTGTTCCACGGGAATGGGACCATGATTCAGGATCTCGTCCTAAGCGGTCTGGTCGACCGTTTGGCCCACAACTATCGCGTCGTTTGCTTCGACCGGCCGGGGTTTGGCTACAGCCACCGTCCGCGTACGCGGATCTGGACGGCCACAACGCAAGCCTCCTTGTTCGCCAAGGCTCTTCATCAGCTGGGGGTGCGCAATCCCGTGGTGCTCGGCCACTCCTGGGGAACGCTGGTGGCGATCGCACTGGCGTTGCGAAGCGGCTATACCGTGAGTGGGCTTGTGCTTGTGTCCGGCTACTATTTTCCTACCTCTCGGATGGACTTTTGGCTCATGTCGGGTCCGGCACTGCCGCTGCTCGGCGATCTGATGCGCTATACTATCTCTCCGATCATATCGTGGGCCATTATGCCGAAGCTGATGCGCACGCTGTTCGCGCCGCGTGCCATTTCGCCGGAATTCAAGAACGAATTTCCGATCTCGTTGGCTCTCCGGCCTAAGCAGTTGAGGGCGGCCGCCGAGGAGAGCGCGTTCCTTATTCCAGCTGCCGCGCAAATGCAGTTTCAATATCGGGGTATCCGGTGTCCAGTTAGGATCGTGCATGGAAAGGGTGACAGGCTCATCGAGGCCGACCAGTCGCGCCGCCTACACGAAATGTTGCCCCGCTCTTTGCTGCATCTGGTAGAGGATGCCGGTCACATGGTTACCTATGCAGATACCCCGGAAATAGCGGATGCCGTGGCGGCGCTGGCGCTCACCGCACCGGCGAGGACCGCGTAGGCTTTCTCGTTGCAATACGTCCGTCCGCAGACGCAAATCGGAGATCGCGATGGCTCCGTCACGTCAGCAACGGCTCTTGAGCGGACATCGCGAAGACGCGGCGACCTCCGCGGAGCAACAGGTCTTCGTCAGTTCTGCACCAGCTTGATCGTTGAGACGGGCCATTTGCCGATATGGCCAGCGAGGGAAAGACGCAAACCGTGCGCTTCGTCAAAAATAATCCCTTGACCGTCCCTGCTTTACCGTCTGTAAGCACGCATCAATTCGGTCTCGGCTTTGTGATATTCCCTCATAATCGCGGCGGCATGCTCTTGGGCTCGGGGCATTGCTGGCGTCTCTCAGAATGGGAAGAGTAATTCGGGTGCTGATCGATCAGCTTATAAGTGGAAATGTGAGCGTTGTTGTCGTACCCGCATGATCACTCGCGTTATCGATCGTTCCACCGATCTGTCTAGCAAGAGAGGCAATCAATTTGAGTCCTGATCCGTCTTTCCTCGGGTTCTGCATCCCCCGTCCATTATCCGACATTATCAAACGAGCCTCACCATAGCCGATGCCTCCTACGAGGCTCACCCTGATCCTGCCAGCTTCCGAACCGAACGCGTGCTTTATGCTGTTCATTGCGGTCTCATTCAAGATCAGGCCAACAGGTAGGGCCCTGTCGATATTCAATTCAAGCTCGTCGCACTCGACATCGAACTCGACTTCCTCAACCTGTTGGCTGATCGCGCTGCAAAGAGCGCGAATATAATGGGACAGTCTAACGATCTGGCCCTCTTGTCGAGGAGCAAGCTGATCATGTGCAAGCGAGATCGCATTGATCCGGTTCGCTACGTGGTCCAGCGCCCGATGGACCTCCGCGTCGTCATACCGATGTTTCTGAATGGAAATTGAGGCAAGAACGAGCTGGAAGTTGTTTTTGACGCGATGTTGCATTTCGCGAAGCAGGATTTCTCGCTTATGAGATTCAGCGGCAGCAGCCATCAGCCGTGCTTGTTCAACTGGCCCTGCATTGCGGCTCAGTACGGTTCCTATTAGGGCGGCAGCAGCGGTCAGAAAGTCGGTGGTATCCTCAGTGAAATCCCTCAACGTAGTACTGTCGACCTCCACCACACCCCATGCCGCACCACCGATCAGCACAGGCACGTTAGTCAAGGAGACAATGCCATGCTGCTTTAGGAAATCGGAGCGAACGTATTCCTCTTGCTCGCTGAGGTCTTTGATGCTGACTGGCTCTGCTGTTTGAAATGCTCGCCCGGGAGGCGAACGTAGGCCAACCGAGAAAGTAGCGCTACGGAGAGCGCCTTCCTTCCATCCGATACCTGCGACGAGGAGGAGATCGGATGTCTCAGGACGATATCGAAGAACCTTGACGTGATCTATCTCTATCGCCCGGGCGATCTGGACGACGGCCTGATCTAAAAAGCGCTCCAGGTCGGCATTCTCAACCGAGAGCCGACCGATATCGACCAAAATGCGGATGTGACGCCGAAGCTTTTCCAGCTCGCTGCCATCGCTTCTTTCGTTCGAACCTTCCTCCATTAGACGTTAACGATGTACGCGCCGAATAGTGCCTAGCGGTGTTCTGGTTCCCAAATTCCCTTGGCCGCTGCTAACCCTTCCGTGCCATCGGCGCTGCTTAAGACGACCGGCGACCGACCGGAACTGAAGCTGGTCAACGTCGGGGCCGCCGCCATCGACATCGGATCAAGGATGCACATGGCCGCGGTGAACCCTGCTTGCACCGACGAGCCGGTGCGCTCT
>NZ_JBANBA010000171.1:0-12345 GCF_059803475.1 Bradyrhizobium sp. UFLA05-89
CTTCGAACAAGGAGATGATCTGAAATGATCTAACAACCACTCATCCTTGACCAAGCCCATACAAGTATTCCAGAGGCAGTGATGGGATACGGAGAAGCCGCGGCGTACTGGATTCCCCGCTCCAGTGCGCAGTGGCGCACAAGGCGGGGAATGACGGCGGTGGGTAGGGTAGCGTGTAGCCCGATCGACGGCGTCACTACTTCTTCGCGCCGGCCGGCGCCTGCGGCTGGGACGGCACCGTCTCGATCAGCTTGCCGGAAAATACCGGCGCGGATGTCGGCTGGCCGCTGGGCGAACCACCCGCCGGCTCGACGGTGACGGCGTAGGTGGCGGCATTGATGACGTCGGCATCGTAGCCGGCGAGCACCGGGCGCGCGGTGAAGTCGCCATTGTTGATTACGCCGAGCGAGCGCGGGCGCGGCAGCTTGTCGGAGATCAGCCAGAGCTCAAAGCTCTTGCCCGGCTCCGGAGTGGCACCCACTTTACGCACCGTGAAATTCTTGGTCGCGCCGTCGATGGTGAGGATGAAGGCAGGGCCGCCACCCTGCCCCTGCAACAGCGCGACATATTGCGATGACGACGTAAGCGGCGCGGCAGGCGTCTTCACCTCGACGTTTTGAATCTGCGGCGCGGGACGGAGCGCGCCAGGCAGCGCATCGGGCCGCAGGATCTGAAGCGACAGCACCACGAAGAGCGCAGCGGCAAGCGCACTGAGGCCGGACGCTATGCGTCGCCAGCGCTTCACGCGGCCTTCGAGATAGACGACGTTGGTGTCGTCGACGATTGGCACCTGCGAGACGGTGACATCGGGCGCATGGACTTGCGGCATGAATCGCGGTGCGATATCGGGCGCAGCTTCCGACTCGGCCGGCGGCTCCGGCACCTCCGGCAGTGGTGACGTCGACGCCTCAGGCCGCGCCTGCGGCTCCTCTGTTGCCCGAGTCGGACCGATCGCGGCCTTGATGTTTTCCCACACGATTGGCCGCGGCTCGACCGAGCCGACCATCTGGTTCAACACGCCCAGCCGCAATTGCCAGGCCTGCACGAGACCGGCGAACTCCTCGTCCACCGCCATCATGGTCTCGACCTGCGCGCGCTCGTCGGCATCGAGCGTGCCGAGCGCATATTCCGCGGCAAGCACGATATGGTCCTCAGTGTAGGCCATCAATGTCCTCCACCTCTCCCCGATGGGGAGAGGTGGACCGTCGTTGCTGCGCTAGCTCGTGCCACTTTCGTCATCATCTAAAGCCCAAGGCACTCGCGGATGTCCATCATGCTGCGCCTCAGCCACGTCTTCACCGTGTTGACGGGCGCGGAAAACTTCTGCGCCAACTGCTCGCGGCTCCAGCCGTTGTAATAGGCGAGAAGCACGAGCTTCTGGCGGTCCGGCTCGAGCCGGCCGACACATTCCAGGAGCCGCTTCAACTCCTCCGTCATCTCGCGCCGAGCAAGCGGATCGGGGCTGTCGGCGGCAACTTCCATCGCCTGAGGCTCCTCCTCGATCGAGGCTTCGGTCTTCTTGCGCACCAGGTCGATAGCGCGGTTGCGCGCGATCGACGCCATCCACGTGATCGGCGAGGACAGCGCCGGATTGAACTGGCCCGCGCTGTTCCAGATCTTGACGTAGGTCTCCTGAATGACCTCCTCCGCGAGATCCTGTCGGCGCAAGATACGGAGCACGACTCCATAGAGTTTCGCGCGCGTGGCGCCGTAGAGGCGCTCGAAAGCCGCCTCGTCGCCCTTCGCCACCGCTGCAATCAGCCAGACCAGATCTGCTGGCGTCAGCATTCAGTCCCCCAACGCGCCGCTTCACCTCTCCCCGGCGGGGCGAGGTCGATTTGCGCAGCAAATCGGGTGAGGGGGCTCAGGGCTCACGGGAGACCGTAACCCCTCACCCGGCGCTCCGCGCCGACCTCTCCCAAAGGAAGAGGTCGACACCTCCGTCGCTGGCACAGCTCTCATCCCCACCACCATAGCGCGCAGCAAAGCCCGTCACCAAGGGGCCGGGCGCCACGCTGTGGACATCGCACGCGAAAAGCCCGGCGCCCGTTAGGGTCCGGGTTCACGCAATTCCCTGGCTGTGGGCCTTGACCGCCTTAGGCGATGGCGCCGATGCGGGCGCGCATCAGGCCGATGCTGTCGAGGTCGGCCTGCTCGCGGGCGCTCTCCTCGGCGCGCTCGCGCGCCTGGTCGCGCTCGTCCAGGAGCTCGACCTTCTTCAAATCCTCAAAAGCCTCGGCCAGCGCGCCCTTGGCCTCTTCGAGCTGGCCCTTCAGCTCATCGGCCGAGCGGGTCAGGTTCTCGCGGCGCTGGATCGCGGCCTTGGCATAGGTCGGATAGGCAAAATGCGAGGGATCGTTGATCCCGGCGCGCTCCTGCTCGGTCAGGATCTCGCGTTCGAGATCGACAGACATGCGCTGGAAGTCCGCGATCATGCTCTCGATCTGGGTGACCCTGCGGCGCTTCTCGTCGACCTGAAATTTCTTCAGGCGGATGAGCGTTTCACGTGACTTCATCGACTCGTACTCCCCAGAAGTCCCTTAGCTGCACGTGGGACAACACCGGTCTCCCCGATCCCGAAACTGGGCCCCGACCGGCTCTGCTACTCTGTGGAGCGGATGATGGCCTGACAAAGTTAGCGTTCCGTTTCCAAATTCTGGAGGATTTGCGCCAACTGGCGGTAGCCGTCCGCCAAACCGGCACTTTCGTCCTTGCGCTGCCGCAGGAAGGCCTCCAGTGGCTCATGGAGCCGGATCGCCTCGTCGACTTCGGGGCTGGATCCCGCCCGGTAGGCACCCAGCCGGATCAGTTCCTCCATGTCGGCATAGGTCGCCATCACCTGACGGGCCTTCTGAATGGTCGGCCAGAACTGCGGATCGGCCGATTTGGGCATGGTGCGGGAGACGGATTTGAGGATGTTGATGGCGGGGTAACGCCCGCGCTCGGCAATGGATCGCTGCATCACAATGTGACCGTCGAGGATGCCGCGGACGGCGTCCGCGATCGGCTCGTTGTGGTCGTCGCCGTCGACCAGCACCGTGAAGATCGCGGTGATGGCACCAACTCCCATGCCGGGACCTGCGCGCTCCAGGAGCTTCGGAAGCTCGGTGAAGACGGTCGGCGTATAGCCCTTGGCGGTCGGCGGCTCGCCGGCGGAGAGGCCGATCTCGCGCTGGGCCATGGCGAAGCGCGTCACCGAGTCCATCAGGCAGAGCACATCCTGATCCTCGTCGCGAAAATATTCGGCGATCGCCAGCGTCAGGTATGCGGCCTGCCGCCTCATCAGCGCCGGCTCGTCTGATGTCGCGACCACGACGACGGAGCGCGCCAGGCCCTCTTCACCCAGGTCGTCCTGCAAGAATTCCTGCACCTCGCGGCCGCGTTCGCCGATCAGGCCGATGACGCTGACATCGGCGTCGACGTTGCGCGCGAGCATCGACAGCAGCACGGATTTGCCGACGCCGGAGCCGGCAAAAATGCCCATGCGCTGGCCACGGCAGCAGGTCAGGAACGTGTTGAGCGCACGCACGCCGAGGTCGAGCGGCGCTCCGACGCGTTTCCTCGAATGCGCCGGTGGCGGCGAATTGCGGAACGGCATTGGCGAGGTGCCCTGCAGCAGCGGCCCCTTGCCGTCGATCGGCTCGCCCAGCGCATTGACGACGCGGCCGAGCCAGGCCGCCGACGGCCGCACCTGGTTGGCGGCATTCGCGATCACGGCCTTGCAGCCGCGCCGCACGCCTTCGAGTCCGGCAAACGGCATCACGACAGCGTTGTTGCCGGAAAAGCCGATCACCTCGCAGGGAATGAAACGGTTCGCGCCGGTCTCGATCACGAGCCTCGCGCCCACCGACATCGCGTGAATGGGACCGGCGACCTCGACCATCAGGCCACGCACGCCGACGACGCGACCGTATATATTGACGCCGTCGATGTCCCCGATCTGCTCGGCGAGCGCCTTCATGACTTAGCCTTCATTCGGGCCCTTCATGACGAAACCCTTAAATTTCGCCACATTTCTGAACGGCGCTTAACTTCGTGTTTACCCGCATCATTAATCATTGCGTCACTGTCTTTGTGACTGAGCGCCTGCCCGACAGAAGAAGGGGAGTCGCGAGAGTCGGTTAGGCCCGTCTCTTAAAGTGGAACTTGAACGGAACCGGGTGACGAAAACTGCTTCTGCGCAATATCTTAGGGCGATTCGACAAAAATTGCACCGTGAGGACTTGCGTTCCAGAATCAGACTTTGTTAACCATGTGACGTCAGGATCCGAATCAGTTGTTCAAAGGCGTTTTGTTGAGTGCCGCGAATGCGGCCGACCTGACGCCCGGAGCGGCGACTATGGGGAACTGGCATGCGCGTTTTGCTGATAGAAGATGACAGCGCCGTCGCGCAGTCGATCGAGCTGATGCTGAAGTCTGAAAGCTTCAACGTCTATACGACCGACCTGGGGGAAGAGGGCGTCGATCTCGGTAAGCTATACGATTACGACATTATTCTTCTCGACCTCAACCTGCCCGACATGTCCGGCTACGACGTGCTCAAGCAGCTCCGGGTCTCCAAGATTAAGACACCGATTCTGATCCTCTCCGGCCTCGCCGGCATTGAGGACAAGGTCAAGGGTCTCGGCGTCGGCGCCGATGACTACATGACCAAGCCCTTCCACAAGGACGAGCTGGTGGCCCGCATTCACGCCATCGTGCGCCGCTCCAAGGGCCATGCCCAGTCGGTCATCCAGACTGGCGACCTCGTCGTCAACCTCGACACCAAGACGGTGGAAGTCGGCGGCCAGCGCGTGCATCTGACCGGCAAGGAATACCAGATGCTGGAGCTGCTCTCGCTCCGCAAGGGCACGACCCTCACCAAGGAAATGTTCCTCAACCACCTCTATGGCGGCATGGACGAGCCGGAACTGAAGATCATCGACGTCTTCATCTGCAAGCTCCGCAAGAAGCTCGCCAACGCCTCCGAAGGCCGCAACTTCATCGAGACCGTGTGGGGCCGCGGCTACGTGCTGCGCGAGCCGCACGAGGCCGACGAGCGGATCCCGGCCTAAGACTTCCTTTTGTCGCGAGCCCAAGGGCTCGCTCCTCCCCGACTGGACCCCGCCGCAAATGGCGGGGTTTTCGTTTTTGGACGGCCAGCCGAAGCCGTCTTCATCGACGGCTCCGCTTCCTGCTCGCCTTTTTCGCGCTGGCAGCAATCTTCCTGGTCGCCTTCCCCGCGCTCTTCTTCGATGCTTTCGCGGGCTTCTTCCTGCCTTGTTTCCGCGAGGCCGTCTTCGCCTTTGGAGCCTTCTTTGGCTTGCTGGGTTTGGTGCCGGCAGGCTTTGGCTGCGCCCGTGATTCCGCCAGGGCGATCGGATTCGCCGCCGGCTTGTGCGAGGCGGACGCAATGCCTCCGCCGGCCGCTGCAAGCCAGAACCTCAATTCCGGCGACTTGACTCTTGGTCCCTGGATGTAGCGCTCCTGCCAAGTATCGTCGCCTTGCAGCGGCTTGCCGAAAATGTCCGGGTGCTCATTCAACAGGAAGCGCCACGCATAGTGATCGTAGAGATCGAGCACGTGGCAGGCATAGGCCTCCGCCAGCCCGCGATGGCCGCGGACGATGACCATGTTCTCGTCGTTGTTGTGGGAGGCGCGGAAGCCGAGATTGTGCGAGCCGGTCACGACCACGCAGTCGGCGCTGAACGGATCGATCACCACGATCTTGTTGTGGATGATGGCAAAGCCGAACTTGGCGAGCTCGCCCTCCCAGGCGCCGAAGGCATCATGCGGCGTGACGGCCCCGGCCGGCACCGCACGGAAATCGATCTCGCCGGGAGCGCCTTTCTTCTTTGGCTTGCCGGATTCGCCGACCACGGTCACACCGCCATGCGTTCCATGCGACGAGCTGTGTTCATCATCGGCAGCTTCGGTTGCGCCGCCGGAATGCAGCGCCGCGGAGAAATTCTTCGCGCGCACGGGACTCGTCAGCGCGCCCCGCACGAACAGGTCGGGCTTCTCTTTCAAGAGCTTGCCGGCCTGATCGAGGATTGAGTTGTTGCCGGGGTCGAACGCCAGAAACAGGATCGCCTGCTTGGCGCCGCTCATCAGCTCGAACACCCGTCCCATGTCGTTGGGCGTGTCGGGATGCTTCGACAGCTTGTGCGGCGTGTTCGGCGAGAACATCAGCTCGACGGTCACACCATTGCCAAGGCCGATTGGCGACGAAATCGACTTGTCGTTGTTGCCATGGGCGAAGTCGCGCAGGATCTGCGATTGCAGCTTGCTCTTGTTGCCCTGGGCCGCATCGACGTCGGCCTTCAACGCTGTCCAGTAGTCGAGGTAGCGCTGCGCAACGTCCTTGGACTCGATCACCAGCGCATTGTTGGTCTGGGTGCACAGGCCGGTGCTGGTCCAGTTGGTCGAACCCGACAGCGTGGCGATCGGCGTGTCGTTCTGGGTCAGGACCATGAACTTGTTGTGCGGGATGTCACCCTTGGCGAGGATGCGGTCGATCACGTTGACGCCGGCCGCCTTGAGCGCGGCGCGATTGTCCTTGTCCGCGTCGTCACTGTCCGGTGCCTGCTCGTTGCCGAGGATGACGTTGCGGCTATGGGGATTGGCCTGGAGCTGCTTTTCCAACCCGTTCGGATCGTTGAGCTCGTAGAGCGCGGCATGAATGACGCCACCGTTCTTGTCAGCCCTGGCGAGAAGCGAGGTGAGGCCTTCCTGCAACTGTCCCATCAGGCGGATGCGAATCGGATCGCCGGGATCGAGGATGTGCGGCTGCAGCGCCTCGATGCTGGGGTGACCATGCAGGGCTTGCGACAGCGCCTGCGTTGCCGTGATGCCGCGGTTGAAATATGCGCTGAACGGCGGACGGCTCGGCGTCAGCGTGACCTGATTGCTGAGAAGCGGCGAGACCCCTGCAAGCGGCGTCAGCGTCTGGCCCGGCGCGCCACCCATGGGCACGATTCGATACTGATAGGTGCCGCCGCGCTTGGCGAAGAGGTCCTTCCACCAGAATTTCTGGACCGGCGCCTGCTCGGTCGTCAGCTTCGTGCCTGGATCCTGATCGGCAAACTGCGCAAGCGCAGGCAGGACCGTCTCGTGGTTCCCGGCGTCAACGTCGATCTGGTGGATCGCAAAGCCAAGACAACCATCAAGGTGATGGTCGAACGTCCAGGCGACAACAGCAATATCATTGTTGGAAAACGCAATTGCAGGCATTGAACCGCTCCTTGGGCTCGGCCGAATGAAAAACGCTCAAGTTGCAACCGAATGCTATTGCTCGCAAAGAACTTTAAATCCTGGATGACAAGTCACGAAATTATCCGCAGGATAAGTGTGTTCGGGGGAACGGCTGATGATTCTGCAATCGCTCGCGGGGCTGCCCGCTTTTCTCGTTTATTTCTGCACCGGGCTGGTAGCGATCGTGGCCTATCTGTTCATCTACACCCGCATCACGCCGCACAACGAATTCCAGCTCATCCGCGACAATGATCCGGCTGCCGCGATCGCGCTGGGGCTGAGCCTGCTCGGCTTCGTCGCACCGCTGTTCAGTGCCATCGCACATTCGGCCAATGTTGTGGACTGCCTGATCTGGGCGTTCATCGCGCTGATCGTCCAGGTGATCGTGTTCTACGTCGTGAAGATCCCGGTGCCGAACCTGTCGTCACGCATCGCCGCCGGCGACATGGCGCCCGCGATCTGGCTCGGCCTTTCCTCGCTCGCCGCAGGCCTGCTCAACGCCGCCTGCATGATCTACTGACCATGGCAGAGAAGCGCCCCAGCAAGGAGTTCGGCAAGCGTCGGCCACAGCCCTTGCCGTCGCCACCGAAGGAGCCGGTCAAACGCTCCGGCCAGGTCGCGCTGTTGGTGATGGGGACGATTGCGGTCGGCACCACCGCCTACACGCTGATGCCGCGGCAGAACTGCGATCCGCCCGCGCCCGGCATAGCGGAGCCAGCGCAACCGAATACGGCCTGCACCAGCAGAGGCTCATCTGGCGGCGGCAGCTCGCATTGGTCATCGCGTTCGAGCTTCTTCAGCAGCGACTCCTCGAGCCATTCCTCATCCGGCGGCTCGTCCGACTCGGGCACCAGTGGCGTGACGCGGGGCGGCTTTGGTTCGTTCGCGCATGCGTTCGGCTTTTCGGGCGGCGGCTGAGCCGAGCCAAGTTTTGAATTCACCGCCATTGGCCGGTCTGCTTAACTGGCGCGGGAGGAAGCGACATGAAACGTTCGCGACGGGTCGTGCTCACCCTGATGGGCAGTGCCGCGGTCGGCGCGGTCTCGATGGGATTTGTGCGGCGGCCCTATGACTGCGGACCAGGAATGACGGCCGTTCCCGGCATCGACGGGCAACCCTATTGCCGGCCTGCCACCTATGGCGGCTTCGGCGGCACGCTGCATGTCGTTCATGGACATGGCGATCATGGACATGGCGGTCATGGCCACGGCCATGGCGGCGGCTAGCGCATGCAACGGATTGTCTGTCCCGAGCGCGACGACTGGGAGCAAACCGCCGAACAATGCGGCTTCGACTTCCATACCATCGATGGTGAGCGCTACTGGGATGAGCGCGCTTATTACGCCTTCACGCTCGACGAGATCGAACGCGGGGTCGAAACGCCGACCGGCGAGATCGACGCGATGTGCCTCGAGCTCGCTGGCCGTATCATCATTGATGAGCGGCTGCTGGAGCGGTTGAAGATCCCGCAGGCCTTCTGGGACCTGATCGCCGAGAGCTGGGAGCGCGATGACCGCAGCCTCTATGGCCGGCTCGATCTGAAGTTCGACGGCACCTCGCCGGCCAAGCTGCTCGAATACAACGCGGATACGCCGACGTCGATCTTCGAGACCGCGGTGTTTCAATGGACCTGGCTCGAACAGGCGATCGAGCGGCGCATCATCCCGGCGCGGGCCGATCAGTTCAATTCCATCCATGAGCGGCTGATCGAGGCCTGGAGCGCAATCTCCCCAAGCCAGCATCTGCATCTCACCGGCACGACCGGCAATGAAGAAGACGCCGGCACGCTCGCCTATCTCGAGGACACAGCGCGGCAAGCGGGGCTATCGACCACACTGCTCGACATCGAGGAGATCGGCTGGCGCGATAGGGACGGCGGCTTCGTCGACCTCGACGACCGCGACATCGCGCTCGCCTTCAAGCTCTACCCCTGGGAATGGATGTTCCACGATGCCTTCGGCACCAAGCTCAAGGAGGCAACGACGCGCTGGATCGAGCCGCCGTGGAAGGCGGTGCTCTCCAACAAGGGCATCCTGCCGCTGCTCTGGGAGATGTTTCCGAACCATCCCAACCTGCTGCCGGCCTTCTTCGAGGATGATCCGCGCGCGGCCGAGCTCGGCAGCTCCTATGTGCGCAAGCCGCTGCTGTCGCGCGAAGGCGCCAACGTCACGCTGGTCTCGGGCGGCGTGTCACTCGACGAGCACACGGGTCCCTACGGCGCCGAAGGCTTCGTCCGCCAGGCACTCTCGCCGCTGCCGAATTTTTCCGGCTTCTATCCCGTCGTCGGAAGCTGGCTCGTGAACCACGAGCCCTGCGGTCTGTCGATCCGTGAGGACGAAAGCCCGATCACCGGCAACAGCTCGCGATTCTTGCCGCACGCGATTTTGTGAGGCCTCGGTCGTTCCGGGGCTCGACGCTGATGTGCCGCCCCGGAATGACGAGAAGAGAGGTCACCTTGCCGCGGCGATCCTCATGCCTGCAAGCATCGGCGCACCGGCCGAACGTGTGCCACGTGCCGGATTGATCTGGTAGAGGCCGCGGCGGTCGACGACCGGACGGAAGGCGTCGGTGATGCCGACGACTGACTCGGCGGCACCAAGCAGCAAGGTGCCATCCGCCTCAAGGCTCTTCGCCATGCGTTCGAAGATCACCGCCTTGGTGTCCTGGTCGAAATAGATCAGCACGTTGCGGCAGAAGATCACGTCGAAGGTGCCGAGATGCGAGAAATCCTGGAGCAGGTTGAGCTGGCGGAACTGCACCATGGAGCGCACGTCGGCATTGAGCTGCCAGATGTCCCCGGACTGGGTGAAGTATTTCACCAGCAACTGAATCGGCAGGCCGCGCTGCACCTCGAACTGGCTGTAGACGCCGGCCTTGGACTTCTCCAGCACCTCCTGAGACAGATCGGTCGCGACGATCTCGATGCGCCAGCCGGCGAGCGCTGCGCCCTTCTCCTTCAGGCACATCGCGATCGAATAGGGCTCCTGCCCGGTCGACGAGGCCGCCGACCAGATGCGCAGACTCCTGCGCGCCGCGCGCGCCTGAATCAGGCCCGGCAGGATGGTGTCGCGCAGATGATCGAACGGGACCTTGTCGCGGAAGAAGAAGGTCTCGTTGGTGGTCATCGCCTCGACCACGTCGGTCGCGAGCCTGGTATCGCCATTCTTGATCTTCTGCACGAGATCGGGAATGGCGGCGAGGCCCGCCTTGCGCGCGAGCGGCATGAGCCGGCTCTCGACCAGATAGGTCTTGTCGGCTGAGAGATCGAGGCCCGAACGCTCCTTCAGGAACTTGCGCAGATATTCATAGTCCATCGGCGTCACGAGCGGTCTCCCGAGAACAGACGATTGACCTTCGGCGCAATCTGATTGAGCGGCAGGATCGCAGCGCAGATGCCGGCATTCGCGGCCGCGCCCGGCATACCCCACACCACGCTGCTGGCTTCGTCCTGCGCGATCACGCTGCCGCCGGCGGCGACGATGTCCTTGCCGCCGCGCATGCCGTCCGAGCCCATGCCGGTCAGGATCACCGCCAGGATGCCGCCGTGCCAGAGGTCGATGGCGGAGGTGAAGAGCGGATCGACCGCGGGCTTGCAAAAGTTCACCGCAGGTCCGTCGTCGAGCGCGATCGCGGCCTCAGCGCCGCTCCGCACCACACGCATGTGCTTGCCGCCCGGCGCGAGATAGATCTGGCCCGGCTTCACCGCCTCGCCATCGATCGCCTCATGCGCGGGCTTGCGGCTCGAACGCGCCAGATGCTCGGCGAGAATGGTGGTGAAAGTCGGCGGCATGTGCTGGGTGATCAGCACCGGGAAGCGATCGATCACCGGACCGAGTTCGGTCACCAGCGACATCAGCGCCTGCGGACCGCCGGTCGAGGAGCCGATCAACAGCACCTTCGGGGCCTGCGTCGAGAACGAGCGTTTGACGAGCGAGGCGGCGGACGCGGCCGGCGCCGGTGCCACAGGACGTGCGACGACGGGCTCGCGCGCAAGCGGAGCGGGGCTCGCGGGCGCGAGCGATGGGCTTGCGACCGCCGCCTTCCTGCGCAATCGCGCGCCGAGATGACGGATCTTCTGGATCAGGTCGTGATGGAAGACGTCGGCGGCGGAGGCCTCGCGGGTCGATTCCGGCTTCGGAATGTAGTCGGCCGCGCCCAGCGACAGCGCCTTGAAGCTGATCTCCGCGTTGCGGCGGGTCAGCGTGGAGGCCATGATGATGACGAGGTCACGCTTCTTGGCCAGAAGCTGCGGCAGCGCCGTGAGGCCATCGAGTTCGGGCATTTCGATGTCGAGCACGGCGACATCGGGGTTGATGCGTTCGAGCTGGTTGACCGCCTCAAGTCCGGTGCGCAGCGAGGCCGCGACCTCCATGTCGTGCTCGGCGCCGATCCAGCGCGAGATCAGACCGCGGATGACGACGGAATCGTCGACGATCATCACGCGCAGTGGCCCTTCCCGCGACGGACTGATGGTCGAACTTCCAGCGAACGCAACACTCATTACTCACCAACTCAGACTGAAACGGTTCAGTTGAAACAAACGCCGAAGGATCCGTTCAGCCCTCGGGCAGCACGGTCAGATCAGGCCGACTTCCTGGAACTTCGCCGTCACGATGTCCTTGTCGAACGGCTTCATGATGTACTCGTTGGCACCAGCATGCAGCGCGCGCGCGATATGCGCGACATCGTTCTCGGTGGTGCAGAACACCACCTTGGGCTGGTCGCCGCCGGGCATGCGGCGCAGATGGCCGAGGAATTCGTAGCCATCCATGACCGGCATGTTCCAGTCGAGCAGCACGGCATCGGGCAGCCCGCGCTTGCAGGCTTCCAGCGCCTTCTCGCCATCCTCGGCTTCGAGGATCTGGAAGTCGAGGCCTTCCAGGATGCGGCGCGCAACCTTGCGGATGACACTGGAGTCATCAACGACGAGACACGTTCTCATATGAGCCTCTACTTCCTGTCCCCGGCGGGACACTTCCAATTGCAGGTCGGTCGGCGGGCCGACCGTCGTCTCAGGCCGCCATCATCTCGGGCGCGAGTTCGAGGACGCGATCGACGTCGAGGACGACCATGAGCTGGCCGTCGAGACGGTGGACGCCGCCGGCGAGCTTG
>NZ_JBANBA010000172.1:0-12293 GCF_059803475.1 Bradyrhizobium sp. UFLA05-89
GGGGCTATCCCACCTATAACTCGTATTGGGGCTATCCTGCCTATAGTTCGTACTGGGGCTATCCGACCTATAATTCATATTCGAGCTATCCCACCTATTACTACCCTGGCTTCTCTTACGATTGGTGGTGATGCCAAAGCTTGGCAGCGTGCGGCTCCCTCAAGCCGCCGCTAGTCAACTATTTGAGAAATTTTAGCGGTCCCGATCGTGCGCACGTCACTCTTGGGTCACTTTCGATGGATTCAGCAGCGTCGCCCCGTAGATGTCCGCTTCAACCAGTTGGGAGAGCTATCATGACAAAGCGTTCCCTTCTGATCGCGGCAGCGAGCTGCTTGATTATCTTTGCACCGGCAGCATATGGGCGGTCGGCCTACGACGGCTCCTGGGACCTCGTCTTCGTGACGCAAAGAGGAACCTGCGATTCCAGTTACACCTTTACTGTCGACGTGACCAACGGAATTGTCACGCATCCCAATCTCGTGAGATTTCGAGGTTACGTCGCAAAATCCGGTGCGGTTCGCGCTTCGGTGACGGTCCAAGACAAATATGCCAAGGGCGCGGGCAAATTGTTCGCAACGTCCGGTCGGGGGACCTGGAGCGGCCACTTAGGAATGGCGCGATGCTCAGGCTACTGGACGGCTCGACGCAATTGAAGGACGCAACGGCGGCACGCGACCGGGGCGACTGTTGCGCGAATTGCTGGTAGCGCCAAGCCATCTTACGGAGAGGAGCGTTTCCTCGTTGAACTGAAGACAATAATGAAATGACAGCTCCCAAAATACTAGTCGGCGTTGCGGTCCTGCTCGGCTTGCTCTCAACCGGCCTCGACAGGACAATGCGGTTGGAAATGCCTCGGCCCATGAACGCGCCCATATGGTCCGGTGAATCCGTACCCCTCGATACTAATCGGCTAGCTCTGGTGATTGGCAATTCAACCTATCCCGATGCCGGCTCTCCTCTTCCCCAAACGACGCGTGATGCGGAAGGTTTGACAAATGCTCTTCGTAAGGACGGGTTTCTGGTTGACGCCGTTGACAATGCGACGCGCCCCGACATGACCAAGGCAATCGATCATCTAAGGGCAAAAGTACATTTGAACTCAATTGTGTTAGTCTATTTTGGCGGTTACGGCATCCAATCTGACGGACAGAACTATTTAATCCCAGTCGATGCGAAGATCTGGAGTGAAGAAGATGTCCGTCGACAAGGCGTAAGCATTGACTATCTCCTTTCGCAACTCAAGACTTCCGGAGCTCGCGTCAGGGTCGTAGTCATTGAGGCCTCACGCCGCAATCCTTACGAGCGGCGCTTCAGGGCTTATTCCCACGGACTTGCACCCATTCAAACGAGTGAGAACGCGTTGATCCTGAGCTCAGCAGCGCCTGGCCAGGTCATTGAAGACCCGGATGAGCTACATAGTCAGCTGATGAACGCTCTTCTTACGCAGATGGTTTCCTCGAGGGGGATCGAAGAGGTCTTCAATAACACCCGAAACGCAGTGGTGGCTGCTACTCAGGGGCAACAGATTCCAGTTGTGTCGTCTACGCTAACCGAGAGCGTCAATCTTGGCCCTGCACGGAGCGGCGCTCCCGCGTCCTCCCTCGGCTCTGCGGCTAGTGGTCGCCGCAAGTGATCATACAAATTTCAGGGCTCACTCCCCGGGGCGGGCGCCACCCAATCATCTCCGCCTTGCTTGGAACCTCCAACGCGCCCTGGCGCCGTCCCATATCGATGTCGTCGCATCGCTGAAGGTCTTTTTCGCGTTATGATCGTCTGCTCCTGCAATGTCCTCAGCGACCACGATGTTCGCCATGCTATGAACACGGCCGACGATGCGCTCCGCAACGCCAAACAGATCTATGACTGCCTTGGCTGCAGCGCCGAATGTGGTCGCTGCGCGCGCACCATCAGCACGATCATCGACCAAGCGTATAGGGAAAGTGCACTAGCCTTTCAGGCCGGCTGCCCGCACCGGATCATGGATGACCCGCAGGATGAGCCCAAAGTCGCGCCCGCGGCGCCCAACTTCCCAGGATTTGCTGGATAGGTGCTTCTCGGTTTCGCCCCCGGGGATACCTGCTTGCTTGTTTTTCCTCAGTAGCGTTCTAAACTACGAAAGGCCAAGACCCGTCCACAAGCCTTGGAGTTCATCATGCAGGGCGACCCCAAAGTCATCGAGTACCTTAACAAGGGACTGCGTCACGAGCTCACTGCCATCAACCAGTACTGGCTGCACTACCGGCTGCTGGCCAATTGGGGCCTCTTGGACATGGCTAAAGTCTGGCGTAAGGAGTCGATCGAGGAGATGCAGCACGCTGACCGCATCACCGACCGGGTAATCTTCCTCGACGGCTTTCCCAACATGCAGGTGCTCGACCCCTTGCGAATCGGCCAGAACGTCAAGGAAATCATCGATTGTGACCTCGCCGCCGAATTGAGCGCGCGTGCGCTGTACGAAGAGGCGGCGACGCATTGTCATTCCGTGAACGATTATGTCACCCGCGACCTGTTCGAAAACCTGATGGCGGACGAGGAACACCACATCGATTTCCTCGAGACGCAGCTTGATTTGATCAACCGGATCGGGCTCGAGCTTTACACCCAGAAGCATGTCGGTGGGCTCGAGACGGAAGAGCACTGAGCTTTCGCGCCGTCCACCGCAACCTGGAGAACTGTGCCGTTCGCAAACACGAGCAGTTGGTACGGCTTACGCTTCCCAGAAAGTTGTGCTCGGTCGTAGGCGAGTGTAACAGCGAGCTTTGCAATTGCGCGATCGCCTGCGAGGCAACCCGATGCTTGCAGACATTCCACGCGCCTTCTCCGAAATAGCGATTGGCTGTTGCCATGCGCACGCGCGCAAATCGTCGCTCACTAGCCATCTTCGTCGGTAGGCGCCCCCGCGCCAGGTAGGTGAGATCATAACGAGACGGCGGCGGTGTCGCGACATCACCCGCCTCGTGCAGCACTTATTTCACTGCATGACCCGCTACGTGACTCACCATCACAAAGGAGTCACGGCAAGCGCCGTCGCTGGGCCGGGATCACCGCGTCGAGCGAAAAGAGCGCGCGGGCAGAGCTCGAGACCGGGCAGGTCGTGCGGTGCTAGCTGACCGGGATTTCGGTTCGATTCAATGCGCCAGCAGAAAGACCATAAGGCCTGCCGCGGGGCATCAGCAAGCTCCGTCAATTTAGATCGGAACTATCGGACCGCTTCCAACGGGACAGCACCTCGTCGACAATTTGCCACTGCTTACGGCCGGACCCACGCCGCGGATCGATCCCTCGGACTAAACTTTCATGCTGAAAATCGGCTCGGGTCAAAGCGTGGAGCTGGTTGGAGTTCAACGCGCGCCCACGAACCAGGATGGCACGAGACATCCACTTCATGACCTCGTGGTCGAAGCTCAACACCGCTTAGGAGGGCGTGGCCGTCGATGATATCGTCGCTGACGCTGGGCTTACCACACCCACTCCGTTTGCGCTTGCACATTGCTACGACGGATACGCCACTAACGTGCCACTCGCGGACCTCGCGACGGGGAAGGCGATGGTTGCGCTCAAGTAGGAAGGCCCGCCCTTCCCGCGCGACCACGGAGGCGGCGCGCCCGCTCGTGCAGCATCTACTCCTGGAAGTCGGCAAGTGGGTGAACGGGCTTCAGCTCACGGAGCATGACGAGGCCGGTTTCTGGGAGTTGCAAGGGTAACACATGCATGGCGATCCGTGGCATGAACAGCGATACACGAATGACTGAAGCGATTGCCGCGAACGCCCGATAGCAGCTGCGCGATTGTCGAGATTGCGCCGAGGACGGACACTTTCTCTGGCTGGAGCCTTCCAAGAAACCATGCTCATGATCGGCGCCGGTTCTAGCGTCGTGCCGCTCATGGCGATGATCCACATCGGAAGGCGAGCGCGAGCCAGTGACTGTTGGACTGTTTGCTCTACTCGCGGCACGGCTGCCTGCGTCCCCGACTGGGCTTCGTCACGCGGCCGGATGTGGTCGCCGAGTGCCCTCGTGCCGTCCGACACCAGGACGCGGGGTCGAGACATTGGATTCTCCGGCCCTCCGCTCACGTAAGGAGGGTACCTCGCGCTAACTTGACTTCGCGGGACTGACCTCGGGAAAATCGATCGGGGTCTGCACCGCGTTGTTCATGAAGTTGGTCAAAAGGAACTGGGCAGTCAGCGCGATCATCTCGACGATGTTGGCGTCTGTCCAGCCCGCATTCCTGACCGCCGCAAACTGGGCGTCGGAAACTTTGCCACGCGTCTCGATGAGCGCTTTCGCGAAGGCGACCGCAGCATGGCGCTTGGGATCGCTCGAGCGGCCCTCCCTGTTCAGCTCGATTTCGTCCGCCGGGATTTTGGCCAGGTTGCCCGCGGTGAAGCTGTGCGCGGCCAGGCAGTAATCGCACCCGTCCGCCTCCGACACCGCCAGCGCTATCCCGTCTCTCGTCTTAACGTCCAGCGTCTTCGCAAGCGATCCCATCAGGGTAGCCCAGCCGGAGAGCGTGTTCGGGCTGATCGACATGAGGCGGTGCAGGTTGGGCACGAAGCCCAGGATCTTATCGACGTTGTCGAGGATCGGCTTGGACTCCGCAGGGGCGTTCTCGCGCTTCGGAATGGCAATACGCGGCATTTTGATCCTCCTGCTATAGACCGCAAGCGATTATCGGGCTGGTGACGATGCCGGCCGTTGCTAACGCCGACCGTCTCAGCCAGTGGTGGCCACTGGACTGCCTCGAAGAATAGGGCCCGTCGCGCCGCGGCGATCATGTTTCTTGATCATGCAATCGATAACAGCAGGTCATCGGCTGAGCACCGCATTACTGTCACGCGTCCCGGCTTTCGTCCTCGGCTGCGCCCGACTCGCCGTGCTGACCGGGAGGAACTGGCGGCTTTGAGCGCCTTCATCTCGTTTTCCAGGTCTACGATGCGCCACCTGACCGGCTCGAGCGCTTGCTCCAACTCGGGCTCGGTGAAGCGCGGCGTGATGTACTGCGAGCAACTCAAGGAGGAGCAAGACCGCGCGCTCGACCCTGGCTTAATAGCCACGCGAGGCGCCGCGCCAGATCGGCGCAGTTCTTCAGCTCTCTCCATTCCGCGAGCGCGTATATCTCGAGACGCGCCGGCGGTTTGGGTAGTCCATCAGCATGAGCGCGGCACGGTCGTTGGCGCCGAATTTCTCGACGCTGATGTATTGCCTGTTGCCCGCTAGTCGGCAAAGCCGAGCTCTTGTCGCCGAGCACCTTGAGGAACCCGGCCGGCCCTAAGCTGCACATAAGGCCTGCCGCTCCCCGAGACAGTAGCCAGGTAGAAGTTGTCGCGTTGAAATGGGGTGAACAATGGGGCCGCGCGGCTTGGCGGCCTCGTCGCGGTCACAGCGCACGGATGCGCGTTCGGCAGCACGTCCGCGTCAGCCCTTGTCCGTTACTGTTGTCGAGGCGTACTGGCCGGTGATGTGGATCGCGTCGCCGCTCGCCGCTGCCGCCGCGTTGATGGCACAGGCCGGCTCAGCGGTGATCTTCCCGTACGTGGCGGGACGCATTGAGCCCTGCGCCCGCTCGGTGGGCAGCGACGCATAACGTCGTTCGAAACCACTCGGCCGGCATTTCGCAGGGACCCAACGAGTTCTCACACGACCTCGGCCGGTAAACGTTGAAGCTGACGACGTCGTCGCCCTCGAGCGCTCGCGCGAACAGGCTGGTCCGCTTTCCGCTGCGAGACTTCCGCGCACTGACGCCGTACCGCAGCCCCTCGTGCGCGCCTGCGCCGTAGCCGCTCGGTATCGCGGCGAGCGTCGATTCGATGTTCCAGCAATGTCAGGCCCGTCTCTGGGGCAGCGCATCGGCCCCGGCAGATTGAAACCCTTCAGTGTCGATCCTCATGGCATCGTTTCGATAGCCGGAGGTGATTGGACGGTCGACGAGCCGGTGCCTATCTTCAATGCAGAATAGAACGGAGCACCGCGAAATGCCGATCCACAGGAAAAGCCCCGAAGGGGGCGCGAATTCGACTCCCGAGCAGTACCGCGTCTTCCCGCCTTTGGCGAAGTCGTGTGCTGCCCATTGCGCGCTCCGTTTCTTAGTCGACGCGAAAGCTGATTGCACGCACCAGTCCCATGGCTGCACTCTGCAAGAACGCCAGTCTCTTCCGCTCGCTTCTGCACTATCCGGTGATTGTCCCTGAGCATAACCGAGTGATTGGATGATTGAAGCACCCAAGACTGACTCCACCCCGACGCCCCCAATCCAAAGGAGTCGGTTTTGGCAAGGCCGGATGAAGGGGACCGTGGTGTCGAGTGTTCCCCCCACCGAGAACTACGGTCCTCTCATCTTGGCTTGTTACATGATCGTCATGTGCATGCTGGGTATCGCGCTAATGTGGACGATGACCCCGCCAGCTTCCTACGGTCATGATGCGATGCACCCCGAGCTGAACCCGTGGTTTGCCAAGCTCCGCAGTAAGTCTGGTCCCTGCTGTGATGGCTCCGACGCCTTACATCTTCGGGATGTCGAGTGGACCACTCAAAACAAAAACGAAAGCCATTTCAGGGTTCTGGTGCCCAAGAGCGCCGACCTCTATAGAGCCGCGTCCAACGGTCAGGACATGAAGAAGGACGATACCGAGTGGGTTGATGTTCCGGACGATGCCCTTGTTACCGACCCGAACTTGGACCATAGCACGCTGGTGTGGGTGTGGTATGGCTCCGGTTTTCAGTTGACCGACGAACCGCACATTCGTTGCTTCATGCCGGGAGCGCTGACATGACTAACGCTGTTTATGACAGTGCCGCGGTCAAAAAGAAAATGCGGCCCCTCGAGGCCGCAACGTCGTCGAGAACGTTGACAGCTCGCACGGGATGACACGAGGGCGGGTTGAGATATTGGATAAACTCGGCCTCCCTTTCGCTTCATCCGCCGCAACCAACTGAAGAGCGAGGGAAACGGCGAGTACGTGCAGCTCTCCGCAAAGCAGGAGGCCTGACATCGGGGGGGTACAGAACGCTCGATCCTGGCCCCAGGGTAGCTTCTGGGAATCCAGCGGCTGGTGCGGCGCCTGCCTGGTGTCGTCTCAACGCGGGTCGGCTATCCGGGCGCCGACGTCAAGAACGCCACGTACCGCAACCACGGCACGCACGCGGAAGCGATCGAGATCACGTTCGAGCCGAGTCAGACGAGCTTCCGGGGCCTGCTGGAGTTCTTCTTCCAGATCCACGACCCGACGTCTCTCAGGCGGCAACGTACAGGTCGGCGATTTTCTACGCGAGCGAGGATCACCGCCGCGTCGTCCGAGACACCATCGCCAACGTTGAGGACTCGGGGTGTCGCCGGGAAAGGTGGTGACCGAGCTTTCGCCCGCTGGCGATTTCTGGGAGGCCGAGCCTGAGCACCAGGATAAGCTGGAACGCTATCCGAACGGCTACACCTGCTACTTCGTCCGTCCGCACTGAAAGTTGCGGCGGGGAATGCCGCCTGAGGGCGATCGCGGTGTCGGTGGCCTGCTGCGGGCACAGCCCGACGGCGTTGTGAGTAGTAAGGCGTTTGCCAAGGGCCTCGCCGCTCCCCCCGAAGTCACTCACATCGCGACAAGGTGGCGAGGTTTGGACGGCCGATCACCACTTTCAGATTCTCACTCGGATTATAACCTTTGGCGTGGTGCCATGCGCGATGCAGCTCATTCCGTACTCGTCCTGAGAACCTGCAATGGCCCCTGCGCTTCTCTTCCAGTCGACGCCCGCGCTCAGCGACCTTGAGCGGTCCACCGCGAGGCCGGCACGCGATAAGCTCGGCGATCCTTTTTCCGAGGCGGACCGCAACGGTGCAGTCGATGCCCGATGCGAGTCCCGCAAAGTGGCACCGCGCGCACATGACCCGGTTTCTTGATGCGATGGTTCTCTCGTCCCACCTTGAAGGGCTACAGGCCATTCGATGAGCGGTTCACGTTGCTGTTCAGAGACTCTCAGGGCGCAGCAGCCGCGTCCTCGGTGCGGCATGGTCTCGCGGCCAGCGGGCTTGGGCCGACATCGAGAGGAAAAGGCCTTGGCGTTGAAGCTGGATCATCTACGCGGGTGGTCGCCTAGACGGGCGATCCCGGCGCGGTGGGGCGTCTCAAGCCGGTAGACTGCACGACAAATCCCACGATCGACCTGAAAGCTGTCGACACTTCCGAGTGCGGGGATGTTGTCGACGAAGCATTGGCATGGGGACGAACGCGGCGCGGCGACGCTACACGCGTCGCTGCCGCAACTGCCGACCGGCTCGCGGTCTCCGTTGGAGTCGAGCCGCCGCTTCTGCTGGGCTACGTGTCGACTGAGGTGGCGGCAACCTGTCCTTCAAGATCGCGCATCTGTCGCGAGGGCCCACCAGATCATCGACGCCTAAAACAGACAGGCGTCGGGCCCGAGGGCGTGCTGATCACACTCACGTCGACGTCGAAGGAAGCGTCAGTGGCCGAGAGGCCGATTGCCCCCCGCATGAACGGGGGGCGTCCTTATCGAGCCAGGAGATTATTCATTGGTGAAGCCTACGACCGGACAATTCACCAGATTCCCCGTCGTTTTCACCGGCCCCCCCGCAGGGCTCACCAGTAAGCCTGACGCACTTTTGGCTTCGAGATCATCGCCGTCAGTGATCAGTTTCCTTTGATCCTTCGAGATAGCCTCCTTGCTCCACTCGGCCAGTCGTACGTCCCACATCGGAGAGTATCCGGCGCTGATCTCAGTGAAGTGCGCGAGGATGTCGAGCGACGGCCCCTCTCCGTTGAGAGCACTGTTGAGCCCCTGGCGGTTCGGATCTTTCGCACCCATGTTGCCGTTCACTATCGTATAGATCACCTCAATCGCGCCGCTCTGAAGAATGTCGCTTTCCGCCGGCGCAAAGGTTGACGACTCGAGGGTCGCCGACTCCTCGGAATTTGCGTCGAAACTAAGATAGCGCAGGTGTTTGCCGTTCGCGAAGCCAAACCGGAGTTTCAAGTCAACAGTGCCCTTATTAGGACAGATGCTCGCCACGGAGTCCGTCACGACAGAGTAATCAGGACTGCCGTTGCAGAACGCGATTTTCTCGGGCTCGACATCGAACGCGATGACTGGGGCATTAAAGACAATGTCCTTGCGGTTAGCCACTCGGACCAATGGGCTGTAGTGCGCATCCCCGACAGATCCCGCGCGAGCCATCTTAGGGGGAAAGAAATTGGGCGCCTCGCCCCCCACCAACTTCTGCGACGGTGAGAAATCGACCCGGCCCGATTTGAACATGAAGTTACCCGAGTCGTCCATTTCCGCAACCCGTGTGCTCGCCAAGTCTTTGGCCAAACCGAGACTCGGCGCCCATGTGAGCCCCATCTCTTTCGAAGTGGCGAAATCACTTACGTCGGTAAGCACGAACCAAACAGTCTCTCCCGAGGCAAGACGGCCGCGATGGAGCGGCAGCGTCACCACCTCCCGTACCAGGTCCACTTGGCCCGACGTGAGGAATTGCTTTGTGATTTTTTTGTCGGCAGCGGGATTGGCCGCTAGACACCCTTGAGGTGCCGAAAACGACACCACAAAGATCATCATCGACCCACAAACACATCTGCCGAGCTTTCTGCTAGGCTTCATGACTCTACCCTTTTTCTGCGTCCAGTCCGGTTTTACCCACATAAGGTTCAAGCGAAGTTGGCTAACGGTCCGTCACTTTTTCAGTCCGGGATAGCCTTGCACATAGATCCAGTCAGTCGCCTTGGCAGGGATGTGGCAGCCTAGACAATCTGAGCGAAAGTTCGTTGAGGTCGTTTTCAGCGCGTCACCCGCGTTGAACCAAGACCAACCCCAACCATTGCCCCACAGCTTATTATCGGGGTGACTGTTCTTACTGTCTTTCACCATCATGAACCAACCTTTGAGAACTTCTTGATGGCTGACCGTCCCAGTCGTCATATCCGAGGTGGCCGCGCCGTAAACTTCCTTCACCAGGATCGAGCCTTCGGGGAATTTCCCCGTCGCGCGATAGGCCTCCGCAGTTCCGGGCGAAGCGTAGACGACGTGCATCTCTTTGGCACCTTGCTCACCTGCGACAGACCAACTCCCAAGGAATTCGTAGCTGGTTCGGTAGTTCTTCGGGATATGCATGTTGCCTGCCGCATCAACAAGTTGATCCTGCGCAGGGGCGGGCTGGCTAACTGCGGGCTGCGAGACAAGACACGCGACAGTCATGACGATGATGGACGCGGACGCGACGGTCGCATTTCCGAGGAGTTTCATCTTAGTTCTCCCTTACTTTTTTATGGTCTGGCCGGGCGGCACCGGCACCTGGTCGAGCAACGCGTAGAACTGCGTCCACACGTCATCCCGTTTCGCGCTTGCGATGTGGCAGTAGCCGCACTCCTCGACCGGCCGGACTTTGGCGCTGGCCGCCTTGGGTTCGAAGTGATTGAAGTTGAAATAGCCCCAGCCGTCGCTTGCCTTATATCTCTCGGTGTCCTTAACGGTCACATCCGCGCCGTTGAACGCGCCCGGGAAGAATCCGCGCCCCGATGGCTCAGTTCTCGAACCGTCCGGATTAGTGGCGGGCTGCAGGAGCTGCAGTTCCTTTACGAAAATTGTTCCTTCAGGAAAGACGCCCGTTTTCTTGTAGATCTCGTAAGAACCAGGCTCGATATATACGTTATGAAATTCGGGGAAGTTTGCTTGGGGCCGGTTTAAAAAATTTGGCGTTGTTGGCGAACCAACATAGACCCATTCGTGAAAGTTCTTTGGCAGAATAAGGTCGCCATCTTTCGTGTATTCAGGAAGGTAGCGGCCGGTGGCGTGCCAATCGTCGGGCGGTGGAAGCTGTGGTTGCTGCGCGAAGACCGCGGTTGCTATAGCGCCGGCGCCGAGAACGACGGAAAGTGCTAGTACTGTGCGTCTCATGATCTCTCTCCTATGACCAGCTGTGTGTCGCCGAATGAGGTAGTGACGGCATTCGTGCGCAGATGATCTCATTAACTACGCACAAGTGAGATTAAACGTGGGTGCCTCAATGCGAAAGCGACGAAGGATCATGAAATTAATGCCCGCCGGGAATGACGTCCGCTCGAAGAATCGATGTTTAATCATGGGAAGCTTCTTGCCCCTCGCAACGCACGCCGTAGGGATTGCCGGCGTGAATGCCATTTCCAGTCTTCACTCATGAGCTGGTATGCTTGCGATCTGCAGATGGGGCTATTGACGTTTCTAGTTCTTGTAGTTCCAAATTGGGCAACCGATCGTTCGGAAACGGCCAATCCAGTTCTCCGGCCGCGTCGTGACAGACAGGCACACCAATGCTGCACATACAAGACGCTCGGCATCAGATAGGACTGACGTTCACAAGATGTGGGAATTGACCAAATCATTCCGCTTCGAGGCGGCGCACTCGCTGTCGGGCACGACCTTTGGCACGGCGAGCGAAGAGATTCACGGCCACTCCTTCCGCGCCGATGTGAGCTTGCGCGGCACGCCCGATCCCGTGACCGGCATGGTGGTCGATCTCGGCCTCCTCCAGCGCGCGATCGAGGACGTGCGCCTGACGCTCGACCACAAGTTCCTCAACAAGATCGAGGCGCTGGGCATCCCGACGCTGGAAAACCTTTCTCGATTCGTGTGGGAGCGCCTGGCGCATCTCGGCGGACTGACCCGCGTCAGCATCCATCGCGACAGTTGCAACGAGAGCTGCACCTACTACGGTCCGCAGGGAAATTCGTAAGATGGGCAAAGCGAAGCGTTCCCACCCCTTTGGCAACCGCAATGGCGGTTGCAGAAGCGGTGGGCACGGCGCAAGAGCGCCTCTGCCCACCCTACGCGTCACGCAAGTCGGCGACGGAAATTGCATATGGACGTTTCGATGATCGAGGACCGCAAGGCGCGCGCCCGAAGCTGGTTTGAATCTCTGCGCGACGACATCTGCGCAAGCTTCGAACGGCTGGAGGACGACGCGCCGCAAGGTCTCTATCCCGGTGCGGCCGGACGTTTCGTGCGCACCCCGTGGCAGCGCACCGACCACTCCGGCGCGCCCGGCGGCGGCGGCGTGATGTCGATGATGTACGGCCGTCTCTTCGAGAAGGTCGGCGTACACAGCTCGACCGTTCACGGCGAGTTCGCGCCCGAGTTTCGCGGGCAGATTCCGGGTGCGGCAGAGGATCCGCGGTTCTGGGCGTCGGGCATCTCGCTGATCGCGCATATGCGCAATCCGAACGTGCCAGCCGTGCATATGAACACGCGCTTCGTCGTCACGACGAAAGCCTGGTTCGGCGGCGGCGCCGATTTGACGCCGGTGCTCGAGCGGCG
>NZ_JBANBA010000173.1:0-12178 GCF_059803475.1 Bradyrhizobium sp. UFLA05-89
GGGACGAGTGTGGGCCGCCGCCGCCCAACCTCAGGGCGCGACATTTCAATTCACCCTGCCTGCACAATCAAATCAGGGAGCGTGATTCCTGCACAGGATCCTGAAGACCTATTGCGCGGAGGCAATCGATCCGCGCCCGAAGGTCGTCGACGTCCCGATCATGCCGAACCTGATGTTAAGCAATACCAATGCGCTGACGATCATGGCCGCGGAGAGCGTCGGACACGATTTTGGAGGACGCACGGTAACCTACGCGCTGACGCGCCTGCAAACTCTGCTGTCATGATGCGCGAAACCGGAGAACCAGTACGTGCGAAGCCTCTCCGTTCTAGTGAGCGCCGGTGGTTACTCGATGCCCCGCCTTCGCGGGGCATGATGGCTAACCGCGATACGCCCGCACCCGCTGCACCATCTGCTCGACATGGGCGATTGGCGTCTTCGGCTGGATGCCGTGGCCGAGATTGAAGATCAGCCGGCCCTTGCCGTAATTCTCAAGAAGATCGTCGATCGCGCGATCGAGCGCGTCGCCACCGGCAATCAGCGCGAGCGGATCGAGATTGCCCTGCACTGCGGCGCGGCTCTGCACGCGTTCGCGGATCATCGCCGGCTCTGCGGTCCAGTCGATGCTGACGGCGTTGATACCGGTTGCTTCCACGTAGGAGGGGAGCATGCCGGCTGCGCCACGCGGAAAACCGATGATCTTGGCGTCCGGCACCTGTTTGCGCACGCCTTCGACGATACGGCGGGCTGGCTCGATCGACCAGCGCTCGAACTCGCGCGCCGGTAACACGCCGGCCCAGGTGTCGAACAGCTGCACGCAGTCGGCGCCGGCTTTCAACTGACCCACCAAATAGTGGATCGAATTCTCCACCAGCACGTCGATGATGGCCGCGAACGATTGCGGGTGCCGATAGGCCATCATCCGCGCTGGCGCCTGATCGGGCGTGCCTTGACCCGCCACCATATAGGTCGCGACCGTCCATGGCGCGCCGCAGAAGCCGATCAGCGCGACCCTGTCATCGAGTTCGCGCCGCACGCGACACAGCGCTTCATAGACCGGCTCGAGCTTCGCGAAGTTCGCATGCGCAGCTAACGTTTTCACGCTTTCCGGCGTGTCCAGCGGATCGAGCCGTGGCCCTTCGCCGGCCTCGAACCGCACCGAGCGGCCGAGCGCGTAGGGAATGACGAGGATGTCGGAGAAGATGATGGCAGCGTCGAAGTTGAAGCGGCGGATCGGCTGCAGCGTGACTTCGGCGGCATGTTCCGGCGTGAAGCAGAGGTCGAGGAAGCTGCCGGCTTTGGCCCGCAATTCGCGATATTCGGGCAGATAGCGGCCGGCCTGCCGCATCATCCAGATCGGCGGGACCGCCTGGCGCTTCCCGGCAAGCACTTCAACGAGCGGCTTAGACGAATTTTGAGATTCTTGGGACAAGAAACGTTCCTGCTGGACTGTCGACATTTTGACGCCTCTGATACACGGCGCGCCGCGTCCGACCAAGGCAGATCTGGAACCGCCGAGGCGCGCGTCGCGCTGCTTTAGCGCAAATGGAGGGAGCATGTGGCTGAGAAATTCCGCGCACAGCCTGCTCGTCATGCCGCCTCAAGATAACCATGCGGCGCGCCGCGCAGGCAATCTCCCCAATGGGCCAGTAGTGCGCAAGCGAACTCGTCGATCATGGAATCGTAAAGCCTTTCAGGACAACTTCGTGCCGCTCCTCGGTCGCAGCGTACGCCGCCGACCTTGTCCTGCAACTGCCTGCTTGCGGGCCGGTTCTTGCTTTCCAGCCCGCATTCACTAGATCGCACCGAGCACCCGGTTGACGCCATTGCGCGCGGGTAAGAAGTGACCGTAGCTCGACCAGACGTCGGTTCTAATTTCATGCGGGTACACATAGAAAGAATGGCCGCCTGCGTTGCCACAAGCGGCCCAAGTCTGGGGAGGAAACGCCCAAGGTGGGCAGCGATAGCCGGGAGCGCTACCGCACAGCCTAATGATTAGACAATCGCGATTGGCGACTCAATTGAACGTCGGTACAGGTCTGGCATCCAAACGGGTAACGGACCCATACGAAGGTCGAGGCGCTCGCCCCTTAAAGCCAGCCACACTCGGCAAGACGCAGGTCGTCGCTGGTAGCGCATTACGTCGAGCATCGAGCGCGGCATTACTGTCAAGCGGCGTTCAAATTTTGCATGCCGAATGATGTCGACAGCACCGGCCACGATGACTGCCTTATCATCTGCCTCAACATGCGATGGAGATCTCGAACCTCGGGGCGCCTAACGGGCATCGAAACGATAACTGTCGGTAATTGGCGAAATCGCCGCCGGTGTGATGCAATACTCATGGGCTTGCAGACGGGCCCACCAATGGCACCTTCGTCACGAGCCGCATTCGGAAGCGAGCGAATTCCCGGCCTGCAAGTTGGCTTCGAGGAGATCGGAAATTTGAGGCTGAGCTTCACCGCCTACAGCAATCCTGGTAATTTCTTGCGTATTACCGCAAAGCTGCTGCCTTGGCTTTGGGGGTCGGCAGGCTTTGCCTTCGCACTCGGTCTATTTGGAACATTCGCCGCGCCACCCGACTACCAACAAGGCGAGACGGCGCGCATTATGTACATCCACATCCCCGCCGCGTGGACAGCGATGCTTGCCTACACGTTCATGGCGGTGTCTGCGCTCGGATCCTTAGTTTGGCGTCATCCTCTTGCCGATGCAGCACAAAAGGCGGCTGCGCCACTTGGAGCAGCTTTCACCTTCATCTGCCTCATCACAGGCTCCCTCTGGGGTAAGCCGATGTGGGGCACATATTGGGTCTGGGACGCCCGGCTCACCTCCGTGTTGGTTCTGTTTCTCATCTATCTCGGTCTGATCGCGCTCTGGCAGACGATCGAGGACCCGAGTAGGGCTGCACGAGCAGTTTCGATCATGACATTGGTGGGGTTCATCAACATCCCGATCGTGAAATTCTCGGTTGATTGGTGGAACACTCTCCACCAGCCGGCTTCGGTATTCCGGATGGAGGGCTCGGCGATTGCCGGCTCGATGTTGTGGCCGCTAATCGTTATGGCGCTCGCATACACGCTTCTGTTCGCGACCCTCCACGTAATGGCGGTCCGTAACGAAATCATGCGACGCCGAGTCCGGCGGCTTGCGATTACGCTGGCTGCCGCGGGCGAACCCGCTGTGGCTCGCATGCTGCCTACCGAAGCGGCATCCTGAGCAGATCATCGTGCAGCATATCGGATTCATTACGGCGGCTTTTCTGGTGACGGGCACCATCCTGGCCGGGATGATCGCGGCGGTCCTCCTCGATTATCGCGTTCAGCTCCGTACCTTGCGTCGCATGCTACCTGATCACTCGGATCCGCGGGGTCGCGTATGAGCAAAATCCCAGCCTGGAGTCACCTCCCAGCAAGCGCCGCAACCCCTCGACCAGCACTCGCCCGCCTGTGGGTGATTATCCCGCTTCTGGGCTTCTTAGGAATTGCGGCATTACTGCTGGTGCGGCTCGGCGCCGAAGACCCATCGCTCGTGCGCTCGGCTCTGATCGGCAAGCCAGCACCGCAATTTGCGTTGGAGCCACTCGATGGGCTTTCGACGTCCGGTCCACCTGGTTTATCGAGCGCCGATCTGCGGAGGGGGCACGTGACCATCGTGAACGTGTTCGCATCATGGTGTGTCGAGTGCCGAGAAGAACAAGGGGCGCTGATGGCGTTGGCGGGCGACCGGACGCTGAAGCGACAGGGGGTGAAGCTTACCGGCATCCTCTACAAGGACGATCCTAAAAACGCGCTAGCCTATCTCGCCGCCAATGGGAACCCCTTCACACAGGTTGGCACTGACCGGTCCGGCCGAACGGGGATCGATTTCGGCGTCTATGGCGTCCCCGAGACCTATGTGATCAAGGGCGATGGCACAATCGCCTACAAGCTTGTTGGTGGTATCTCGGACGCGAGCCGACCTGCTTTGATGACCGCAATTGCAGAGGCGGAGCGTCCATGACGACCGTCTTGCAAGCTCCCCATCCAGGCGCGAGAGATGCAGAGAAAGTTTTTTCTTGTCTCGGCCGCATAGAATTCCGTCCACTTATATTATTCAGGATTGATCGATCGGACCATGGAAGCGGGCACTCAGAAGCAGTCCGATTTTCGGCGGATGCCCAACAATATGGTGCGCTGCGCAGCGGCGAAAACGGTCGGAGGCCTTGAAACGTGCTCTGGGCTGTCTTTGCAATGATGACATCCGCGGTCGTGCTGGCTCTGGCCCGATCGCTCTCTGTGCGGTGCGAGACCTTTGATGCTCACGATTCCGACGTGACCTTCTATCGCGGCCTTCTGGCCGAAGCGGATGATGACGTCCGCCGTGGACTGATTGCGCCCGATGATGCCGTGGCGACCCGTGCCGAGATCGAACGCCGGCTGCTCGCGTCACTCGACTCCCCGTCGGAGAGCCGGCCGCGCGCGTCGCGGCGCTGGCAGCCGAGACGCTCTTCTGCAGCCTTGGCGGTCGTCCTAGTGCTGCCACTCGTCGCGCTCGCGTCGTATTTCAAGGTCGGCGCTCCCAGCCAGCCTGACATGCCGATCGCATCGAGGCGCGCGGGTGGGGACTTCAACTTCGCTGCCGCCGTTCCTGAAATCGCCGGTCAAGCCCGGGCTGAAATCGCATCGCTTTCTCCGGAACAGAGTAGCGACGCGATCCGCGGGATGGTGGGAGGACTCGCCGAGAAGCTCTCGAAGAACGGCCATGACCTTCAGGGATGGATGCAACTGATTAGGTCTTACGTCGTATTGGGTGAACGTCAGAAGGCCGAGGCCGCCGTCGCAAGCGCACGTGCCCAGTTAGCAGGCGATGCGCAAGCTCCGACGCGCATCGATGAACTCGTCAGGCAGCTTGGTTTGAAGGGGTAGGCCGTGACTAGAAAGGGTAGGCGCCTGGCTATTATCAGCGCCGCAGGCTTTGCTTTAGCCGTCGCAGTAGGACTCATTCTGTTTGCGTTGCGTGACAGTATCGTCTTCTTCTACGGGCCGACCGAGATTGCCGAAAAGGCACCGCCGCGAGGAACCCGTCTGCGCATCGGCGGCATGGTGAAACGCGGCTCACTTACCTATGGTGGATCGTCGACCGTTGTCTTCGCGGTGACCGACCTGAAGCACGACATCAAAGTCAGCTACACTGGATTGCTGCCGGATCTCTTCCGTGAAGGACAGGGCGTCGTGGCCGAAGGCACGGTGGAGGGACCGGGCCTTATTCATGCCGATACCGTGCTCGCCAAACACGACGAGCGATACATGCCCAAGGACGTAACCGACAAGCTCAAGCAACAAGGCGCTTGGCGCAACGAAAGATCCGCGCGAGCCCAATAGCGCCGCCTTCCACGAGACATCGCAGCCGATGGGACCCAAAGGATGATCGTCGAAACCGGACATTACGCGCTCGCCCTGGCTCTCGCCGTCGCGCTGCTTCAGTCAGTTCTGCCGCTCTGGGGGACCCGCAGTGGTGATTCTGGACTCGCTTCCATTGCGGTCCCGGCCGCGATCACCCAGTTCTTGTTGTTGGGCTATGCCTTCGCGGCACTGACTTACGCCCATGTGGTGTCCGACTTCAGTCTCGTGACAGTCGCCGAGAACTCGCTCACCACCAAACCACTTGTTTACAAAATCGCGGGCGTCTGGGGCAATCATGAAGGATCCATGCTGCTTTGGGTTCTGATTCTCGCGGCCTTCGGGGCGGCAGTGGCGAGTCTCGGGCGCGACATGGCGAACGAATTGCGCGCCAATACGCTAGCGGTCCAAGGCTGGATCTCCCTTGCCTTCCTCTGCTTCATCCTGTTCACCTCCGATCCCTTCGTGCGACGGTTTCCGGCGCCCTTTGAAGGCCAGGACCTCAATCCGCTGCTTCAAGACCCGGGCCTCGCGATACACCCGCCGCTCCTTTACCTCGGCTATGTCGGTTCCTCGATCGTGTTCTCGTTCGCGGTGGCGGCGCTGATCAGCGGCCGGCTAGACGCCGCTTGGGCCCGCTACGTTCGGCCTTGGGTATTGATTGCTTGGATCTTTCTGACGCTTGGGATCGCCATGGGCTCGTACTGGGCCTATTACACACTAGGCTGGGGCGGGTTCTGGTTCTGGGATCCGGTCGAGAACGCGTCGCTCATGCCCTGGCTTGCGGGTACCGCGCTCCTGCATTCGGCTGCCGTCATGGAGAAACGCGAGGCCCTCAAGATCTGGACACTGTTCCTGGCGATAGTCACATTCTCGCTATCGCTGCTCGGCACATTCCTGGTGCGCTCAGGGGTGCTGACCTCCGTTCATTCCTTCGCCAGCGACCCGGCGCGCGGCGTCTTCATCCTCGTCATCTTGACCGTGTTCATTGGCGGCTCCCTCGCGCTTTATGCTTGGCGGTCGCCTTCCCTGGACCTGCCTAGTGTGTTCGCGCCCGTGTCACGCGAGAGCGCGCTCGCAGTCAACAATCTGCTGCTCGCCACCTGCTGCGCTACGGTCCTGACCGGCACGCTCTATCCGCTCGCGCTTGAGGCTCTCACCGAGGACAAGATCTCGGTCGGCGCACCGTTTTTTAATTTGACGCTCGGTCCGCTAGTAGCGCTGATCGTTCTGCTGATGCCGCTCGGTCAATCGCTTGCCTGGAAGCGTGGCGACCTGCTAGGAGCGGCGCAACGGGTGACGGTCGCAGCCTTGGCGGGCCTCGTGGTCGCCCTTGTGCTCGTGGCTATCATCCGAGGCGGCCCCGTCCTCGCCGCGGTCGGTCTCGGCCTCGCCGTCTACCTCATCGTCGGTTCGTTCGCCGATGTGGCGTCGCGTATCTGGGCACGTGGGCAGCCCGCTCGGGTGATGCTGGCCCGCGCGGTCGGGCTGCCGCGCTCCGCCTGGGGTACGGCGATCGCTCACGCTGGCCTCGGCGTGACACTCATGGGCTTAGCGGCTATCGGCTGGGGCGTGGAGCGGATTGCGACCGTCAAGCCAGGCGAGGGGATTGATCTCGGCCCCTATCACGCCACCATCGAGAATCTTCGATCGCGACAAGGCCCGAACTATTCCGAAGTCGTTGCCTACACGGTCATCAGCCGGGGCGGCGCGGCCGTGGCCACCGTCGAGCCCGCCAAGCGCAGCTTTCCCGCACGACGGATCACCGTCACCGAGGCAGGCATCGTGACGCTGGGTTTTGGCCAGATCTACATTTCGCTCGGGGACCAGCATGCGGATGGTTCGATCGATGCGCGCATGTTCTGGAAGCCGCTTGTGACGGCCATCTGGATTGGCGCCGTCATCATTGCGTTCGGAGGGATCTTGTCGTTGTCCGATAGGCGCCTCAGAATCGGCTTCGCGCGCCGCGCGAGTCGCGTCCGCGCCGCCGCCAACCCCGCAGCGCCGGAGCCCGCCGAATGACTTCGCTTCGTCGCATTCTTCTGCTTTCGATCGTACTCGCAGGCCTCGCGCCCAGCTTGGCAAGGGCGGTGCAGCCAGACGAGATCCTGCCCGATCCGAAACTTGAGGCACGCGCGCGCACGATTTCCGCCGGGCTGCGCTGCCTGGTCTGCCAAAACGAGTCGATCGACGATTCGAAAGCAGAGCTCGCGAGGGATCTCCGACTGCTGGTACGCGAACGCCTTAATCTCGGCGAGAGCGACGAGCAGGTCCGCGCCTTTCTGGTGAAGCGTTACGGGAACTTCATCCTATTGAAACCACCACTCGACTTGGAAACCGCCTTCCTCTGGGGAATGCCGGCTTTGGTGCTCGTAGCGGGCGGGATTGCTCTCCTGTTCGGATTGCGCCGCCCGCAGTCCACGCCGGCGGCGCCCTTAAGCCAAGCCGAGCGGGATCGGCTCGCGGCTGTGTTAGAGGCCGACACTCCGCTGTAAGCATTTCTGATGGTCAAGCCGTTTTAACTTCGGAGGCGTGCGGAGTCGTTCCACGGCGGCGACCCCAGCAAACCCGCTGCGTGCGTCGTCATTCTCCCGCGCCGCGAAGTGCTGAGGCTGCGGCGATTGGGGCGAGCGCTACGGATGCGAGTCCGAGCGCGCAGAGGACCAGGAAGGGCGTGAGAAAGGGCACTGTGCCACTCTGCGCCGCGGAGACACCGAAGATCAGCACCGGCACGGCTAGTGGCACGACAAGGATCGACAGCAAAAGACCGCCGCGCCGCAGCGTGACGGTAAGCGCCGCACCGATTGCTCCCAGAAAGGTGAAAGCCGGCGTACCAACCAACAATGTCGCGGGCACCGCGCGGAGCGCTGGGCCGTCCAAGTCCAACATCAGGCCAAACAAAGGCGAGAGCATCACGAGCGGCAGCCCCGTGACGAACCAGTGGGCCATGCACTTCACCAGAACAATGAGTTCTAGGGGAGCCGGCGACAGTAACATCTGCTCCAGCGAACCGTCCTCGTGATCCGCCTGGAACAGACGGTCAAGGCCCAATAGACTCGCGAGGAGCGCCGCTATCCACAGAATGGCTGGACCGATCCGCGACAGCAAGCGCAGGTCAGGCCCGATCGCGAAAGGTACGACCGTCACGAGACTGAGGAAGAAGACCAGGCCGAGAATCCCGCCTCCACCGATGCGGCGCGCCAGCATAAGGTCGCGAAGAAAAACGACGAGCAGAATACGGGTCATGGCCTCCATCCGGCGTCGCCATCACTTCGAGACCACTCGCGGGAAATCGGAAGAGCGGCGTGATCTCTTCTCTCCCGACCTTGAGACAGACGGCTACGAGGGTGCCGATCCATCCGCAACGAGACGACCTTCACCTCGCTTCGAGCCTGACTTGGATTGTCCCCGGCAGACCGAGTGGTTCGTGGGTCGCGGCGAGCATCAATCCTCCGCTTCCGAGATGGTCGGCCACTAGAGCCTTCAGCAACGCGCGTGCGTGTCGGTCGAGTGCGGTTAGCGGTTCGTCGAGTAGCCATAGAGGGCGATCGGCAGTCAGGAGCCGGGCCAATGCGACACGGCGACGCTGCCCCGCGGAGAGATAACCGACAGGCAGATTGAGAACGTGGGCTAACTCCATACGGTCCAGCGCCTCTAACGGGGTTAGCCGACCTCGCCCCAAAGTTCCCAGGCCGATCTCGAGGTTTTCGCGGGCGGTCAACGCTGATTTCAGCCCGTCGAGATGGCCCACGTAGTGGAGGCGCTCTGCCAGTGGCGCCGAGTCCGTGGCTTCGGACTCCACCCATGACATGCGGCCGGATCCCAGCGGAAAGAAACCGGCGATCGCGCGCAAAAGTGTGGTTTTGCCCACGCCATTGGGACCCGTCACTTCGGCGATTTCGCCCGAGCCCAGTCGCAAAGACACCCCGCCGAAGACCACGCGCTCGCCGCGCGCGACGGACAGATCCTCGATCAGGAGATAGCACCGCTGCGTAATATCCATTTTCATTTCCGGTTGCCCGTTGTCTCGTTCGGATCGCTTTCGAACGCCCGGTTGGAGGGCCTACCGAAATGAACGATTCTGGATCAGCGTGTTGCTGCGGCCGCAATCCCGAACAGGCGACGCCTTCCCAGCAAGGTCTGCGCCCGTCGGGTAGCCGACAACCGTTCGATGCATTGGGGAGGCGGTTGCGAAGGGGGCGCTGCCAAGCACGGCTCTCAGGCAAGAGAGAGGGTGTCCCAGGTCTCAGCGAGCGCAGCTGCGAGTTCCGCTATGTGGGTCTCCCCGTGATATGGTGACGGCGTGATGCGCAGACGCTCCGTCCCACGGGGAACGGTCGGATAGTTGATCGGCTGGATATAGATGGCGTGGCGCTCTAGAAGGCGATCGGCCGCCGCCTTGCACAATTGCGCATCGCCGACAATCACAGGCACGATGTGGGTTTCGTTCGGGAGGACCGGAAGCCCGGCGGCATGGAGCGCCCGTTTCGTTGCAGCGGCTTGTCGTTGGTGTGCTTCGCGCTCGGCGGACGAGTGCTTCAGGTAGCGAACGGACGCATGGGCGGCGGCAGCAATTGCTGGAGGGAGTGCCGTCGTGAAGATGAATCCGGGCGCGAAGCTGCGCACCGCGTCGCAGATCAAACGCGACGCCGAGATATAGCCGCCGACACAGCCGAACCCCTTGGCGAGGGTACCCTCGATCACGGTCACGCGGTGCATCACGCCATCACGCTCGCCGATGCCGCCCCCGTGAGCGCCGTAGAGGCCGACCGCGTGAACCTCGTCGAGATAGGTCATCGCACCGTACTGGTCCGCAAGGTCGCAAATGGCGCCGATCGGGGCCACATCGCCATCCATCGAGTATACGGACTCGAACACGATAAGCTTGGGGCGGTTTCCTGCTTTGCGCAGCAACGCCTCAAGATGACCGAGATCGTTGTGGCGGAAAATCCACTTTTCGCAACTTGATTGACGGACGCCTTCAATAATCGAATTGTGGTTAAGTGCATCAGATAAGACCACGCAGTCGGGGATCAGCTTACCGATCGTCGAAATGCTGGCCTGGTTCGATACGTAGCCGGAGGTAAAGACGAGGCTCGCTTCCTTGCCATGCAGATCAGCAAGCTCGCCCTCTAAATCAACCAAGGGCGAATTATTTCCGGCGATGTTGCGCGTTCCACCCGCTCCGGCGCCGCAACGGTGTGCTGTCGCGGTCAGCGCACTCACGACCTCCGGATGCTGTCCCATGCCGAGATAGTCATTGGAGCACCAAACCGTGATCTCTGTAACGGTTCCGTCAGACCGGCGCAATTTGGCGGCTGGGAAGCGGCCGGAGATGCGTTCGATGTCCGCGAAGACGCGATAACGCTGCTCTCCGTGCAGGCGCTCAAGAGAGGCGTGGAAATGACGTTCGTACGCTTCGGCCGCACAATTGTTATTGCAGAAAGTCCCGTTGGACGACGTCAACGCTCCTTGCCCCGGCACTATATCCGCACACAAATGTCTGTTACCGACGCTTTCGTGCGTCGGACGCCCTGATTGCCACCTTGCCGATACGTCCAGATCGTCCATCTAAATCTCCGCTGACCGTCGCTCGACCATAGCTCATCACGCACAGCACTTCGCACTCCTCTCAGTTATAATTTGCAAAACCCCCGGTAATGGTCGGGCGCCGCCGCCTGAAGTAACTCACATATAGCCTACGTCTGAGTCCCTTTTGGGAAACCTACGCCCGTTCCCGTGCAATCGTCAGCAATCGCATCTTAAGGCACGAGGGCGAACGGCGCCCGAGATTGGCGGGATCGAGCGTCGCGCGGGCGGTCGCGGCGAAGCGGTCGCTTCAAGCTTCGTTTCGAGTGAATCGCTTTGATGTCACGGTCTCGGCTTCAAAGGCTTGCATGGTGAGCACGGCGCCCCGACGCAAACGCCATCGCGAGATTACACCGGACGGAACAGCAAGATTGGCAAGGGTTTGTTGCGCACGGCACTCTACGATGCCGCCCCAAATCATACTACCAAGCCGCTCAAGGGCCGTTCACAACTGAAGAGCCGGGCGATGCGGATCGCAGGCGCGCGCCGGCATGAGCAAGACAAGGTGGGACTCGCCCGCCGACTGGCGGTGTCATGCGTCGCATGGTTACCAACCGAGCACCCCTTCAACGCTGGAGCAGTCTGACAGGAGGCGCGCAACAGCTCGGGCCGGTCATGACACTACGGCTTCTCGAAGCGAAGTGCCTTCGCCAGGACGATTGACACGTTTTGCCGTATACGAGACCCCGGCGAGTGGACAACGCAAAAAGGGATTGACTGATCGAGGCCCGTTACAGAAGCGAAGAACTTAAGGTAGCAATGGAGCAGCTAGTGAAGCGAGGCAAGAGCAGATTCGATCGGAGAGCGGCTTTCGACGATGGTCAATCCCTTGGTGACCGAAAGGCGACTGTCCCAGGACTGGATGCTGTCCCACAGGCCTGGCTTCTTGGCAGGCGCCTGCGCGCGCTTCGTTTCCTTTGGAACGTCCTGCATCGCTGCCTCCGTCCGCGCCTCGAACCCTCTCGCCCGAGCGCGATCATACTGCAATCCCGGATTGCGATCTGTGAAGAACTTCACTTGGGGAGGTTGCCGCTAGGGTAGGGGCAATAGCTCGGTCAGCGAGCGGATGATGCGGTCGGGCTTGATAGGCGATCCCGCAGGCAGGCCCTCGCCATGCACGTCCATCCAGATGGCGTAGATGCCGAGGCGCTGCGGCGTCACGACCTCCCATTCCAGATTGTCGCCGATCATCCAGGTATCCCCGGCGG
>NZ_JBANBA010000174.1:0-12075 GCF_059803475.1 Bradyrhizobium sp. UFLA05-89
ATTCAGCAACCTCAGTCTGGCCTCAGACCCGGTCGCTATCCACTCCCTATGGAATCTTCGCTGCGCTCGCAATGACGTGGATGGAGCCGAAGCCTACTTCTTCTTCGCTCCAACCCTTTCGATCCGCTCGATCTCCAGCGGCGGGCAGCCGCTCTTCTCCGCGATCTCGCGGTCCTGCTCCCTGATGAAGCTGCGCGCGGGTTCGTCGCCGTCGAGGCCGCCGAGCAGCTCGGAGGGGACACGGCGGTTGGAGCGTTGGTTTGAATATGTTGAGCAATTAACCTGGTAGGCGCGAATGTCTGCTTCCCACTTCACCGTCTGGTACAACACCCGCTGCCCCGTCTGCGATGCCGGCATCGACTGGCAGCGCAACAAGCTGCTCGCGCTGGTGCGGGCGGGCACGGTCGAGTTCAGGGACATCAATGAACAGCCCGATGCGCTGGCGCGCTTCGGCGCCTCGCTCGACGACATCAGGCGGCGCCTGCACGCGACCGATGAAGCCGGCCGGCTCGTCGTTGGCGCGGATGTCGCGATTGCGCTGTGGCAGTTGACGCCGGGCGAGAGGTGGCTTGCGGCGCTGTTCGGCAATCGCGTGGCGCTGCCGTTCACGCGGTTCTTCTATGACCGGTTTGCCGATCTGCTGTTTGCCTGGAACAAGTGGTGCGGGCGCTGGTGAGCGCCGGTCGATGTCTGCCTATTTCTTCTTCGCCCCCACGCGCTCGATCCGCTTGATCTCAAGCGCCGGCCGGCCGGACTTTTCGGCGATCTCGCGGTCCTGCTCTAGGATGAAGCCGCGTGCGGGTTCGTCGCCATCGAGGCCGCTGAGCAATTCGGCAGGCACGCGGCGGTTGGAGCGTTGGGAATCGTCTTCATAGACGACGTTGAAGAAGGCGAATTCGCCTTTGGGGTTAGTTCCGGGTTTTTTGGCCATGGCGGCTTGTCGTCGATCACCGCGCTATAGTCAAATGGCTTTGTGGGCTGCAGGCGGTGAGCGCGGCGCCCGTGGCCGCGCCATCGATCGACGAAACTGTTTGCAAGATGGAAGCGTCAAACGCCGCGTAAGGTCTGGTGCGGCCCTCAGCCTCAATAAACGGCGGGCCGGAAAGCCCGCCGTTTATTTTTGGTCTTCAGCGTCGCCCGGGGCTGGCAGGGACAACAACCTAAAATAGAACTCTATCGCCTGATCGATGTGTTGGCAAGATAAAATTGTGACAGGGCGATGTCGCAGTGAGTGCAACCCACATAAGTTAATCGCCATTCGCGTTTTACGTTTGATTCGAACGAACTTCGCCTCTTGAGCTATGCTGATCACAACGCCGCGATTGGAACTCGCTGCGATTGTGTAGGGCGGCAGCGAACTGCATCAGTTCCATCGCACGTCAATGGTGCATTCGGCTACGTATGCACGCTAACGCACCTCGTCGATCAGCTTCTGCGGTGCCAGGTGCAGCTTTCCGCCGCTGCCGCCGCCGTCATTCTCCTTGCGTCCTTGCGCCATGATGGCGGTCCCCATCGCGGCCGAGCCGAAAGTGACGAGGAAGGAGCCGAGCAGGAGGAGAATCGCGACGACCGGCGAACTGTCGGCGACGATGAGATCACGTAAGTGCGCGGGATTGACGAGCAGCAGCCCGCCGACAAGCAGCGTCGCGGCACAGGCGCCGATCGCGAGGTTGATGGCGAGCAGGCGGAACAGCGGCGCACGCAGGAGCGCGGGGCGGGTTGGGTGAGCAGGTTGTTGGTCGTTGGGCATGACGTACAGCTTTGTCTGCACCGGTGGTTCGAGGTTAGCACCGGCGCGCGAAGCATCAAGCCGTTAGAGGCAGAGTTTCGCGCTCGTCATTCCGGGGCAACCCGAAGGGCCAAGCCCGGAATGACGAGAAAGTTGGTCGGTTTTCATGGCGCCACCAGCTCCACCCGGCGATTGAGGGCGCGGCCGGCGTCCGTCGCGTTGGAGCCGACCGGCGCGAGCAGTCCGACTCCTGCCGTGCGCAGCCTGGTCTGCGCGATACGAAAACTCTTCACGAGCTCGGCCGCGACCGCTTCGGCGCGGCGGCGTGACAGATCGAGATTATAGTCGTAGGCGCCCTGGCTGTCGGTGTGCCCGACAATGAACACGTTGAGCTGCGGCTGGCTGGTCAGCAGCTTTGCAATCTGCTCCAGCGTCGGGCGGCTTTCGGGCTTGAGCACGGCCTTGTCCGTATCGAAATAGATGCCGTAGAGCGCGATGTGTCCGGCCTCGCCAAGGCCTTTCGCCATCGCGGCGGCATCCACCATCTTGTTCTCGATTGCCCCCAACTCTGTGACAGTGAGCTGTGCGAAAATTTCCTGGTTGTTCTGGCTGACGATCACGCTGGCATAGGTCTCGCGGCCGGCGTCGCTCTTGTGGCCTGCATAATAGTGGTAGTTGAAGCCGTCGACCCACATCTGCGGGACCGGCAGCGTATCGATGCTTTCCGTGAAGGGTATGGCGCCGCAGGCATCGGTATCGCAGGCGAGCAGGGTCTCCAAGCCGGCCTTTGCAAGTTGCGTTTCGAAATTTCGGGACACTTCCAGGATCGAGGGGCCGGGACTGGTGCGGTAGGCGATGCGGACGACGCGGCCTTCCAGCCGCCGCGCGTCGGTGGGCTGGCCGTCCCTGAATGCCGCTGCCTGCATCCGCGTCGCGTCGAAATCCTTTGTTACATAGCCCGTGATCACACTGCCTGCGAACCGGCCGACGCCGGGATAGTCTCGGGCACCCGTGACATCGCGCGTCTGCGCGTGCGTCGCGCCGGACATGCCGAGAGAGAGCAGAACAACGATGGCAGGCAATCCGAACGTCTGGCGCGGAATGGGCATGGGCATCTCGTGCGGTTTTGGAGGGCGGGTGGAAGCGCAATGCATTAGTCGCAGCCGCAGCGCGATTGGTTCTGGCGCGGAGCTGGTGCGCCGCTTTGACGCAAGTCCTGTTCCCGGGCATGATCGCGCGCTGCTTCGCGCGAAGATGAGAGGAATCTTTCAACATGCTGAGACTGGGCCTGGCCATCGCATCCGTTGTTCTCGTGGCCGGCGGTTCGGCTAAGGCCGCTCGCTGCGGCGGCGATTTCAACAGCTTCGTCGCCAGCATGGCATCGGAGGCGCAGGCCGCCGGCGTTTCGCCGAGCGTGACCAGTGCAGCCTTCAGCGGGGTGACCGAGGACGGCGCGGTGCTCGCCTTCGACCGGCGCCAGCGCTACACATTCAACAAGAGCTTTGAGCAGTATGTTTCGACCCGCGTCGGTCCCGGACGCATCAATGGCGGCCGCGCGCTGCTCCAGCGCCACGCCGCGCTGCTTTCGCGCATCGAGCAGCAATTCGGCGTGCCCCGGCAGATCCTTGTTGCGATCTGGGGGCTGGAGAGTGATTTCGGCAAGGGTGATATGGGCAAGCTGCCGGTGGTCCGCACGCTCGCAACCCTCGCCCATGATTGCCGACGCACCGAGCTGTTCCAGGGCGAGCTGCTCGCTGCGCTCAAGATCGTGCAGCGCGGCGACCTGCCGCTGCGCGATCTGATCGGGGCCTATGCCGGCGAGATCGGGCAGACGCAGTTCCTGCCGTCGTCCTATATCAAGTACGGCGTCGATTTCGACGGCGACGGTCGCGTCGACCTCCGCCACAGCGCCGCCGACGTGCTCGCCTCGACCGCCAACCTATTGCACACCAACGGCTTCAAGATGGGCCAGCCCTATGGCGAAGGCACCGCCAATTTCGAAGCCATGCGCGAGTGGAACAGGGCGCTGATCTATCGCAAGACCATCGGCTATTTTGCCGATCGGCTGATGGGGCAGTGAGGGCGCAGCTAGCCTCAACCACCATCATTGTGAGCGCAGCGAAGCAATCCAGATTCTTTCCGCGGAGTTAGTCTGGATTGCTTTGTCGCTTTGCTCCTCGCAATGACAACCTTGTGGCAAGCGACATCCACGAGATTAACTGTCATCGCCCGCGAAGGCGGGCGATCCAGTATTCCAGAGCGGTGACTGATACGGCGAAGCCGCGGCGTACTGGATTCCCCGCTTTCGCGGGGAATGACAATGGTGCGTGTGGCACTATCGTCGCGCCACTCGCTCACTTCCCCTGCGCCATCTTCTCCAGCCTTCGTTGCAACGGCTTCCAATACGTCCCCGGCCGGAAGCGTTGCAGGAGATCCATGACGCGGGCGTCGTTGCCGATCAGGATGCGCCGCTCGTTGCGCTCGATGCCCCTGATGATCCGCAGCGCGGCGGCTTTCGGCGTCGTCTTCGCGGCATTCTCGAACCACTCGATCGACTGCGCGTGGCGGGCATTGTCGGTGACGCCAACGCCGGTGCGCGAATTGCGTACGATATTGGTGGCGATGCCGCCGGGGTGCACCACCGACAGCTTCACCGGACTTCCCGCGACCTCAAGCTCATGGCGTAGGCTCTCCGAAAAGCCGCGCACCGCGAACTTCGCGGCCGCATAGGCCGATTGTCCCGGCGGGGCGATGATGCCGAAGCTGGAGGACAGATTGACGACATGTGCCTCCGGTCTTGCCTTCAGATGCGGCAGGAAGGCGCGCGTGCCGTGCACCACGCCCCAGAAATTGATGTTGAACAGCCACTCCATCTGCGCCTGGTCGATCTCCTCGAACGAGCCCAGCAGCGCGACGCCGGCATTGTTGACGAGGATGTTGAGCTCGGGGTGCGCCGCGACCGCCTCGATTGCAAACAGCGCGATCTCGCTCGGCTCTGCGACATCGACGCGATGCACGCTGATCTTGCTTATGCCGCCGATCTCGGCGGCCAGCGCCTTCAGTCCGGCCTCGTCGCGGTCAGCAAGCGCGAGATCGCAGCCGCGCTCGCAGAGCTCGATCGCTAGCGCGCGGCCAATGCCGCTCGCAGCTCCCGTGATGGCGGCGGCACCGCGGATCGCAGTCATGGTGGGCTCCATGGGTTCAAAGAAGGGAACACTACTTACAATATTTGGTCCGGAGCCGAACCAATTCGCGGTTCCTCTTTTAACCTACGATACTTAGGCCCATGACCAGCAATATCAGGAGCAGCCTATGGGACAGGCCCGGCCATTTCGTGCAGTGGCGCTGATTGTCGAGGATGATGCCATGCAGCGCGAGATGCTCAGCCTTCTCTTGGAAGAGAGCGGCTATCACGTCATCCAGTGCGCAAGCGGCGAAGATGCCCGGCACGTTCTCGACGTGGCGGCGGGTACGCTGTGTTTCCTGATGACCGACGTGCAGCTCGCCGGCCGCACAGACGGGGTCGAGCTTGCCCACATCGCGAAGGAACGCAACCCGGGACTGGACGTCGTCGTCACCTCCGGACGTCCGCTGACGCAGTCCTTGCCGGATGGTGCAAAGTTCTGGGCGAAGCCCTGGGCACCGCTCGACGTGCTGCGCGAGGCCGAGATCGCCCAGCTCTCCTGACGGCCGTTCAGGCGTCGTATTGTCACCGTCAGCCGCGGTGATAAGGTCGGGCCATGACCTGGCCCTTCCTGCTCACATCCCTGATCGTGGTCGCTTCGCCTGGCACCGGCGTGCTCTACACGCTGGCTGCGGCCCTGACACGCGGCTCGCGGGCGAGCGTCGCTGCTGCCTTCGGCTGCACGCTCGGCATCGTGCCGCATATGACGGCGGCGATGCTTGGGCTCGCCGCCGTGCTTCACACCAGCGCGCTCGCCTTTGCGATGCTGAAATGGTGCGGGGTCGTCTATCTGCTCTACATGTCCTGGCAGGCTCTGCGCGAAACCGGGGCGCTGGCGGTGGAGGGGCGGATCAAGGAGCGTTCGAGCTGGCGGGTGATTGTCACCGGCTTTTTGATCAACATCCTCAATCCGAAGCTCTCGATCTTCTTCCTCGCTTTCCTGCCGCAGTTCATTGCTGCTGATGAGGCGCATGTGCTGGCGCGGATGCTGGAATTGAGCGGGGTCTTCATGGCGATGACCTTTGCCGTGTTCGTGGTCTACGGCCTGTTTGCCGCCTCCGTCCGCGAGCGCGTCATTTCCCGCCCTCGTGTGATGGCCTGGCTCCGCCGCAGTTTTGCCGCCGGTTTTTCTGTGCTCGGCGCGAGACTGGCGTTCGCGGAGCGGTAGGCGCTTCGCCTTTCCTTAGGGAGAAGGGAGCGAAGCAGCCGACGCTTAGCCAATGAAAAAGCGGGCCTTGTGCCCGCTGTTTTTCGTCTCGTCCGATCTGATGCCCGGGCGGAGCGAGGCTCCACCCGGGCAGAACAAGAAGTAGCGTTACTTCTTCTTCGCCTTCTTCGCCTTCTTCGCCTTCTTCGCCTTCTTCGCTTTCTTAGCCATAGTATCCTCTCAAGGGTTAATGGTGGAACGCGACACGAGGGATGCTCGGCGGAGGGCCAGCCTCGCAACATCCTCGACGCCAAACTCAGCAGATTCGCGGGCGCCTGCCCCGCGCTGTCACGCCGCTGTCATTACGTTATCCACAGCTCAAACGCTCTTATAGGTGATTTCCGTCCGCGAATCCGCCTGCAACCGTCCGCCAGATGCCCGCACGGCATGGCTAACGATCCGCCAACGCGCGCGGCGTTCATCAATCCAAAACCAAGGGCGCGCTTTCGCAGATCGCGGTGAGACTCCGTTAAGCGCGCCGCGCGCATTGTCCTCCGTAACAAGACGGGGATGGTCATGGACGGACGGCTGCCAAACGGAGAGGGCGAGACGACACGTGTCTCGCAGTCGCCATGCTGAGCGTGTCGACACTCTGGATCGTCATCGTCATCAATTTCCTGGCGCTGGGCCTCATCTGGGCCTACGTGGCCAACGCCTATCCCAAGTTCGAGGCGGCACGGTTCTGGACGGCGGCCGCGGTGCTCGCGGCGGTCGGTGCCGGCATCACCATGCTGCGCGGCGTGATGGATCCGCGCTTTCCGTTGATTGCCGGCGGCGGGCTGATGATCTTCTCGTCCTGGCTCGCCTGCATGGGCGTGGCGCGATTCTACAACAAGCCGGTGGCCTGGCGCACGGCGATCGGGATCTCGCTGCTGACCACGGCCGGCCTCGCCGGATTCCTTGTCGTGATCGACTACATGCCCGCGCGTGTCCTGATTTATTCATTGGGACAATCGACGCCGATCGTGATGGTGCTGCCGCTTCTCCTCGGCAAGCAGGATGGCCGGGAAAATCCCGGCGCGCGGCTCGCCGCGATCGTCGCCTTCATGCTGCTGTCTGCGCATCTGATCCGCTCCGTTGCCGCGCTGCTCGGCTTCGGCGGCGCCATCACCGCGATCAATTTCAACGGATTGCAGGCCGCGTTGATCCTGGTGCTGGTATTCCTGGCGATGGCCTGGAATTTCGGCTGCCTGTTGATGGCAATCGAGCGCCTGCGCAACGAGGTCGCCGATCTCGCGCTACTCGACGATCTCACGGGTGTCGCCAACCGGCGGCACCTGTTGCAGCGCCTCACCGAAGAGTGTGCCCGCTCGGAGCGCAGCGGCAAGCCGTTCTCGCTGCTGGTCATCGATCTCGACGGCTTCAAGGCCATCAACGACACCCATGGACATGCTGCGGGCGATGCCTGCCTGCAGCATTTCACCTTGATGGCGCAGACGCGCCTCAGGCCTGGCGACATGCTCGCCCGCACCGGTGGCGACGAGTTCTGTATCGTGCTGCCGTCCTCGACGCAGACCGAGGGCGCGCTGATTGCCCGCCGCGTGCTGGACGTTTGCCGCAGGGATGCCGAGACCTGCGCAGGAGGCGAGATTCCGATCGCGGTCTCGATCGGCATCGCGCAGTGGGAGCGCGGCATCGGTCAATTTCCCGACCGGCTGATGGCGAACGCCGATCATGCGCTCTATGCCGCCAAGAAAAGCGGCAAGAACGATTTCGCGATCTACGATCCAGCGCCACCGCTCCAGCCGGATGCGCTGCAGCTGCTAACGGAAGCGGCACGCAAATTCGCCTGACGCATGTTAGGCTGGAGACGCAACGGACCGCCCCGCCTCATGCTTTCCCGCTTTCTCGCGGCGCTGCTCGCCGCGCTTGCACTGCTGGCTCCGGCCGCCGCAACCGACCCCGACCTTGCCAGACTGGCGCGCTCGTCGGGCACGCCGACGATTCCCGGCCTGAACATGGTCTGGCTCGCGCCCTGGGGCGACGTCGCGGCAGCCCATGCTTGGCACAACATCATCGTGCACCAGACCGAGGGGCCTGCGGGATCGGCCCGCATGGGTGCCCTTGCGCAATCGAAGAACCCGACGCGGCGCGGCGTCACGATATGGGTCGAGACCGACGGAACGGTCTATTGGGCCGTCCCTGAGAACCTCGTTCCGACCCATGGCGATGGCGCCAATCGCAACGACAACACCTTCATCGACAACTCCGCGACTTACCATCGGGTCGTGCGCGACAACTCGATCGGTGTCGAGTTCGCCGGCAATTTTCCGGATGTGACGAGGGGGCCGACCGAGGCGCAGGTTGCGGCATGGCGCATCCTCGTGGCCGTCCTGCGGGCACGCTACGCCATCCCGCTCGACCACGTCTATGCGCACAACTGGATCGACTTCAAGGACGCCCGCTACTGCGAAGGCTGCCGGCTCGCGACCCTGGCGAGGGAGTGGGGCGAATAGGGACCAGCTTCGCGCGTTTTGTTGAGCGCAAGTAACGCCATCATCGCCTGGCTTGATGGCCCGGCGGGCGGGTCCGGACCAAAATGTCGAAAACAACCCCATGCAAAGTAGCCCGGCCGTCGCCGGTGGGGAGCCGCTGAGCGCACCGAAGAGTTTGACCTGTCGCGCAAATAGCCGCGATGGACGCATGGTCGAGCGTACTAGGCGGCGCCAGTGCAACTGGCGACGCCGGGCGAGGTGGACTCGCTCGCGGAGTATTTCCAGGCATTTTACTAACCACAATCACCGCCGTCATCGCCCGGCTCGACCGGGCGATCCAGTACTCCGAGACGGTCGTGATTGAATCGACAAGCCGCGGCGGCCGCGGCGTACTGGATGCCCCGGTCAAACCTGGGCATGACACCGCGAGATTGGTCGCGTTCCACCACACACAAAAAAGCCGGCGTTGCCGCCGGCTTTTAGGTCTCTTCGATCCGCCAATTTCTGGCGCCGGAAAGTCTCGCGCTTAGTGCGCGGCTTCCAGCGCTGCTTGTTCCTGCTTCGCGATGGTGCCCTTGACCGCGGCCTGCACCTTCTCGAAGGCGCGGACCTCGATCTGGCGGACGCGCTCGCGCGAGACGCCGAACTCGGCCGCGAGGTCTTCCAGCGTCATCGGCTCGTCCGCAAGGCGCCGCGCCTCGAAGATGCGGCGTTCACGCGGGTTGAGCACGCCCATGGCGCCGTTCAAGGCGTCACGGCGATGATCGTATTCCTCGTGTTCGGCCATCAAGGCTTCCTGGTTGGGCGAGGTATCGACCAGCCAGTCCTGCCATTCGCCGGCCTCACCGTCGTCGCGGATCGGTGCGTTCAGCGACGCGTCGCCGCCGAGGCGGCGGTTCATGTCGATGACGTCCTGATCGGTGACGCCGAGGCGGCTCGCGATCAGCTTCACCTGGTCGGGGTGCAGATCACCCTCGTCCAGAGCCGAGATCTTGCTCTTCGCCTTGCGCAGGTTGAAGAACAGCTTCTTCTGGTTCGCGGTGGTGCCCATCTTCACGAGCGACCAGGAACGCAGGATGTACTCTTGAATCGACGCCTTGATCCACCACATGGCGTAGGTGGCGAGACGAAAACCCTTTTCGGGCTCGAATCGCTTCACCGCCTGCATCAGGCCGACATTGCCTTCCGAGACAACCTCGGAGATCGGCAGGCCGTAGCCGCGATAGCCCATGGCAATCTTGGCCACGAGGCGGAGGTGGCTGGTGACGAGTTGATGCGCCGCGTCCCGATCGTCATGCTCGCGCCAACGCTTGGCGAGCATGTACTCCTGCTGGGGTTCCAGCATGGGGAATTTGCGGATCTCGGCGAGGTAACGGGAAAGGCCGGATTCTCCATTCAGAACCGGCAACGTAGCTGCACGGGCCATACTTGCGCCCTCCAAAGGTTCAGGCCCCCGATAGCGGCGGGCCAGGCAGACGACCGCTTGGTTAAAGCCAGTCGAGCTGCGATGTTCCGCGTCGATCTTTCAACGCAGGCGCAATATACCTCATCGGGGGGCAATTAGGGAAGGATTGTTGACGTCACGTCCCCGTGTGGCTGCTATAACTTTTTGTAATGTAAAGCTTTTCTGAAGCGGCCTGCGTCATAGCGCCGCTTTTAGCCTCCCCTCGAGGAGAAGCAAATCCTCCGGCAAGGGCTGTTCCCAGTGAAGGAGTTCTCCGCTTCGCGGGTGCTGGATTACCAGCAGATAAGCATGCAGGGCCTGCCGGCCAAGGTCGGCGAGGGCGCCTTGCGATTCCGGCCCGAGCTGGTTCGCCTTGGTCTTGAAGTGCGGGCCGTAGACGGCATCCCCCATCAGGGGGTGGCCGATATGGGACAGGTGGACGCGGATCTGGTGGGTGCGCCCAGTCTCGAGCTCGCAGGCGAGCAGCGCGGCGACCGGCTTGCCGTCGCGTCCGGTAAAGCTCTCCAGGATCTCCCAATGCGTCACCGCTACACGGCCGCTTTGCCTCACCGCCATTTTCTCCCGCGCATGCGGGTGACGGTCGATCGGCGCATCGACCGTACCGCGCTGCCGGTTCGGCACGCCCCAGGCAAAGGCGAGATAGCCACGCCGCATTTCGCCGGTGCGACCATGGTCGGCGAATTGCGCCGATAGCGACTGGTGGGCGAGGTCGTTCTTGGCGACCACCATCAGCCCGGTAGTGTCCTTGTCCAGCCGGTGCACGATGCCGGGCCGGCGTACTCCGCCGATGCCGGACAGCGAGGTGCCGCAATGGGCGATCAGCGCGTTCACCAGCGTGCCCGTCTCGTGGCCGGCGGCCGGGTGCACGACGAGGCCCGCCGGTTTGTTGATGACGATGATGTCGTCGTCCTCGAACACGATATCGAGCGCGATATCCTCAGCCATGGGCTCGGCGGGGGCGGCTTCCGGCACGTCGATTATGATCGTATCGCCGGATGCGACGTGGTAAGCGGGATCGCGGATCGCGGCGGCTTTGAGGCTCACCGCGCCCGCCAGAATCAGGGTTTTCAGCCTTGATCGCGACAGCTCCGGCAGGCGGGCGGCCAGCACCCGATCGAGCCGGGCCGACCCCTCGTCGCCGGCGACGACAACCTCCAACCTTTGCGCTGACCCAGAGCTCTGCATGACGACCGAAACCGCTGTTCCCGAACCGACCTCCGAGCAAGCCGCGCTGTTCGCGCGGGTGCGGCGGATGATGCTGATCGCGGGGTTGACCACGGCGCTGGCAATCTGCGCCGTCCTGATCGCGGTGGGCTACCGCCTTTTCAAGTCCGAGGGAAGGGCGACCGAGGCGTTGAGCGACGTCACCGCCACCGTGCCGAAAGGCGCCAAGATCGTGTCGACCGCGGTTGCCGGCGATCGGCTGGTGGTGACGCTCGATATCGGCGGGGTCACCGAAATCCGCACCTTCGACGCCCACACGCTGAAGCCGGTAGGACGGCTTAAATTTGCCAACGAGCCGTAAGGCGAGCTCGCCGCTGCCGGCCAAGGCAAGCTCGAGAAGCGGCCACATCCTCAAACCGTCGTCCCGGGGCGCGCAAAACGCGCTCTCGTAAAGCGAGATGGTCGCCTGGGATTTGCCGCAACAATGTCTAGCCGGGGTAATCGCGACGAGCGCAAGCGCTCGCGCGGGGGTCCTGGCTTTCGCCAGAACGACACCGAGAAATTAAGCCCGTTCCAATCCGAGTTTCGCAAAGTCGCCCAATCACGCTTGCCGCCAGCGGAATTCGCGGCTATGTCCTGTCCCTCACGCTCCCTTCGTCTAGCGGTTAGGACGCGGCCCTCTCAAGGCTGAAACAGGGGTTCGATTCCCCTAGGGAGCGCCAGCGATTTCAACCGCTTATCTGATTTTTTGAGTTGCTGGCCCCCGGCTTCTCCAACTTTTCTCCAACTCACACCTGCTTCGCGACGTGGGGCAACTCCCCAAGCAGATGTGGGGTCCGGAATGCGGAGGCTCCGCACGAGGGTCTCTGTTCTCATGGGGATACCTAGGGA
>NZ_JBANBA010000175.1:0-11984 GCF_059803475.1 Bradyrhizobium sp. UFLA05-89
GATACAGGCCGACCGAAGGCCAACTGTTCTACCAGGACCGCGACATCACTGGATTGACGCCGAACGCCCGCGCCTCGCTCGGCATTGGGCGCACCTTCCAGAATCTCGCGCTGTTCCATCATATGAGCGTGCTCGACAACATCATGGTCGGCCGCCATCACCTGCTGAAGAACAATTTCATCACGGGCTCGCTGTGCTGGCTGACCGGCGCGCGCAAGGAGGAGCTCGCGCACCGCCGCAAGGTCGAGGAGATCATCGACTTTCTCGACCTGCAATCGGTTCGAAAAGCGCAAGCCGGCACCCTGCCCTACGGCTTGCGCAAACGCGTCGAGCTGGCACGCGCGATGGCGCTGGAGCCGCGCCTTATTCTCCTCGATGAACCGATGGCCGGCATGAACTTCGAGGAAAAGGAGGACATGGCCCGCTACATCGTCGATCTCAACGAGGAGTTCGGGATGACGGTGGTGATGATCGAGCACGACATGGGTGTGGTGATGGATATTTCCCACCAGGTCATGGTGCTGGATTTCGGCCGCAAGATCGCCGAGGGCGATCCGGCTGCGGTGCTGGCCGATCCCCACGTCAAGCGCGCCTATCTTGGCGAAGAGGACGAGGTGCTGGTCGATCCCGACGACAAGCCCGCGGCCCCGGAGTGCGCGGCATGATGGACTATGCGGGGCGCGTCGCGCAGGCCGACACCTATCCGAAACTGCTGCGGCTGAATGCGAAGGAGCACGGCAGCGAGGTCGCACTGCGCGAGAAGGATTTCGGGCTCTGGCGTCTCTTCACCTGGAGAGACTACCAGAGCCGGGTGCGCGATTTCGCGCTCGGCCTCGTCGAGCTCGGCCTTGGGCGCGGCGACGTCATCGGCATCATCGGCGACAACCGGCCGGACTGGGTCGCCGCCGAAGTGGCGACCCATGCGATCGGCGGTCTGAGCCTCGGACTCTATCGCGACGTGCTGGATGAGGAGGCGTCCTATCTCCTCAACTACGGCGAGGCGCAGCTCGTCTTCGCCGAGGACGAGGAGCAGGTCGACAAGCTATTGGGGCTAGCCGATCGCGTGCCGAAACTGAAGCACATCATCTATTCCGATCCGCGCGGGATGCGGAAATATGACGATCCTCGGCTGATGCCGGCCGAAAAGCTCGCCGAGCTCGGCCGTGCGCGCACCGCGCGCGAACCGGGGCTTTACGACAAGCTGGTGGACGAAACCAAGGGCGAGGACGTCGCGATCCTCTGCACCACCTCGGGCACCACGTCGCATCCGAAGCTCGCGATGCTCGCCGCCGGCCGCGTGCTCGGCCACTGCGCGACCTATCTCGCCTTCGATCCGAAGGGGCCGGACGACGAGTACGTCTCGGTGCTCCCGCTGCCCTGGATCATGGAACAAGTCTATGTGCTCGGCAAAGGCCTGCTCTGCCGGATGAAGATCAATTTCGTCGAAGAGCCCGACACCATGATGAACGATCTGCGCGAGATCGCGCCGACGTTCGTGCTCTTTGCGCCACGCGTATGGGAATCGATCGCCGCCGACGTCCGCGCCAAGGTGATGGACGCGACGCCATTCAAGCAGCGGCTGTTCGATCTTGGCATGAAGACCGGGCTTGCCGCGCTCGCGCAAGGCAAGCATTCGGGCCTCGCCGACATGATCCTGTTCCGCGCGTTGCGTGACCGCCTTGGCTTCACGCGGTTGCGCTCGGCTGCCACCGGCGGTGCCGCGCTCGGGCCTGATACCTTCAAGTTCTTCCAGGCGATGGGCGTGCCGCTGCGCACGCTCTACGGCCAGACCGAGCTGCTAGGGGCCTACACACTGCATCCCGAGGGCAAAGTCGATCCCGACACCACCGGCGTGCCGATGGCCGACAGCGTCGAGATCCGCATCGACAACGCCGACGTCCACGGTGTCGGCGAGATCGTGGTGCGGCATCCCAACATGTTCCTGGGCTACTACAAGAACCCCGAGGCTAGCGTCGCCGACATCAGGGATGGCTGGATGCTGTCGGGTGATGCCGGCTATTTCAACGATAACAGGCAGCTCGTCGTCATCGACCGCATCAAGGACCTCGCGGAGACTTCGCGCGGTGAACGCTTCTCGCCGCAATTCATCGAGAACAAGCTGAAGTTCTCGCCCTATATCGCGGAAGCCGTCGTGTTGGGTGCCGGCCGCGACGCGCTCGCGACCATGATCTGTATCCGTTACTCCATCATCTCGAAATGGGCGGAGAAGAACCGGCTCTCATTCACGACCTATAGCGACCTCGCCTCGCGGCCGGAGGTCTATGCGCTGCTCCAGAAGGAAGTCGAGACCGTGAACGCGACGCTGCCGCCGGCGCAGCGCATCTCGCGCTTCCTCCTGCTCTACAAGGAGCTGGATGCCGACGACGGCGAGCTCACCCGCACCCGAAAAGTGCGCCGCGGCGTCATCAACGAGAAGTATGCGGATATCATCGACGCCATCTATCGCGGCGACGCCAACATCCCCGTCGACGCCGTGATCCGCTTCCAGGACGGCACCACCCAGCGCGTCCGCACCACGCTGCGCGTGGTGGATCTGGACGCCGGCGCGCATATGGCGGAGGCCGCGGAGTGAGCCAGGACGCGCGCACCGCAGCCCCTCGCCTCTCCCCGCTTGCGGGGGGAGGCCGGAGCGCGTCAGCGATCCGGGTGAGGGGGAGCCTCTCCGAGGGCGGTCGCGATGGTCTCGAGAACGCCCGCCAAATTGTGCGAGACCTCATTAGCACCTCGCATGCGGAAGCTTCCCCTCACCCGCCGCGCTCCGGACGATGCTTCGCATCGCTCGGCGCACGTCGACCTCTCCCCGCAAGCGGGGAGAGGCGAAAGGTCCAACGTACATGAACACCGCCTTCCTCTTCCAGCTTCTGGTCAACGGCCTCGTGGTGGGCACGCTCTATGGCGTCGTCGCGATGTCGTTTGTGCTGATCTACAAGGCGACGCAGGTCGTCAACTTCGCGCAAGGTGAGCTCTTGCTGGTCGGCGCCTGGGTGTGCTGGGCGCTGCTGGCGAAATATCAGGTACCGTTCTGGATCGGCATGCCGATGACGCTCGTCTTCATGTTCGTGTTCGGCATCGCAATCCAGGTGCTGATTCTCAGGCCCATGATCGGCGAGCCGATCATTTCGGTGATCATGGTGACCATTGGCCTCTCCACGGTGTTCCAGGCCGCACTGAAATGGATGTTCGGCGTCAACCCGCAGCCGTTCCCGCGGGTGTTCGAAAGCCAATCGGTGAACCTGTTCGGGCTTCAGATCCAGACTGTCTACATCATGAGCCTCGTGGTCTCGGTCGCGATGATGATCGGCATGGCCTGGTTCTTCCGCGCCTCCAAATACGGCCTTGCGATGCGGGCCACCGCGTTCAATCAGCAGGTGGCGCAGTCGCTCGGCATTTCCGTCAAAAGCGTGTTCGCGATGGCCTGGGCAATCTCGGCGACGGTGTCGGCGGTCGCCGGCGTCGTCGTCGCCGTGGTGAACGGCGTGTCGTCGGGGCTGGCGGCCTACGGCATCAAGGTGTTTCCGGCGGCGATCCTCGGCGGGCTCGACTCCGTCGGCGGCGCCGTGCTCGGCGGCATCATCATCGGGCTGCTCGAGAACATCGCGCAATATGTCGACAGCCAGTATCTGCACTGGGGCAATCTCTACGAAATCGCGCCGTTCTACGTCCTGATCATCGTGCTGATGATCAAGCCTTACGGCCTGTTCGGCACCCGTGACATCGAGCGGATTTGACCATGGCCGGCCCCGCCCTCATCCCTGCTGGTGATTTCCGCACGACCTACGCGGCCGACACCACGATTTTCCCGACCAGGACCAGCCGCAACTTTGCGATTGCCGGTGTGCTCCTTCTCTGTCTCGCACCGCAATTTTTCTCCGGCTACTGGCTCAGCATCCTGATTCAGATCGGCATCTTCTCGATCGCGGCTCTCGGCCTCAATATCCTGGTCGGATTCACCGGCCAGATCTCGATCGGGCACGCCGCCTTCTTCCTGCTTGGCGCCTTCACCTCGGCCTATATCTCCAACAACGCGCCGATCCCGGTGTTCTTCGCCATCCCGCTCGCCGGCATCGTTACTGCGCTCGTTGGCCTGATCTTCGGCATTCCGGCGGCACGGCTGAAGGGGCTCTATCTCGTCATCGCGACGCTCGCGGCGCAATATATCCTGCTCGACTTCTTCTCGCGCGCTGAATGGTTCTCCGGCGGCTCGGTGCCGGCCAGCGCCGAGCCGTTCTCGATCTTCGGCTATACGCTGCGCGGCGATAAGCAATATTTCTACGTCGTGCTGGCTTACGTGCTCGCGAGCTACATCCTCGTCACCAATCTGATGCGCACGCGCGACGGCAGAGCGCTGGTCGCGATCCGCGACCACTATCTCTCCGCGGAGATCATGGGCATCAACCTGACGAAATACCGCACGCTATCGTTTGCGCTCGCGGCCTTCTTCGCCGGCATCGCGGGCGCACTCTACGCTCATTACCAGCAGGTCGTCTCGCAGGAAGGTTTTGGCATCGAGCGTTCGATCTTGTTCCTCGCCATGATCATCATCGGCGGCACCGGCTCGATCATGGGCACATTGATGGGCACCGCCTTCGTCGTGCTGCTGCCGGAATCGATGGAATGGCTCAGCCTGCATCTGAAGGGCGGCGCGATCGACCATGCGCTGTCGCTCAACACCAACATCACCTTCCTGCGCGAGATCGCGATCGGGCTCATCATCATCGCGTTCCTGATGTTCGAGCCGGATGGGCTCGCGCATCGATGGCGACAGATCAAGGCCTATTGGAAGCTCTACCCGTTCTCGCACTGAGCGCGGGCAACTCGACCAAAACGATAACAGGAGGAACCAACCGATGAAGACAAAATCCTTTTTGAGCACCGCATCGCTCGCGCTTGCGCTCGCAGCCTTTTCGGCCGCCGCGCAGGCGCAGATCGCGATCGGTCACCTCGCCGACTATTCCGGCGGCACGTCCGACGTCGGCACTCCTTACGGCCAGGCTGTCGCCGACACGTTTGCGTGGATCAACAAGAACGGCGGGATCGGCGGCAAGCAGCTCAACCTCGACACCAACGACTACGGCTATCAGGTGCCACGCGCGATCGCGCTGTACAAGAAATGGTCGGCGCCCGACACCAAGGTCGCGGCGATCATGGGCTGGGGCACCGCCGACACCGAGGCGCTGACCGGCTTCCTCGCGCAGGACAAGATCCCCGACATGTCCGGTTCCTATGCCGCAGCGCTGACCGATCCGGAAGGCACCAGCGGCAAGGCCAAGGCTGCGCCTTACAATTTCTTCTACGGCCCGACCTATTCGGATGCGCTGCGCGCGATGCTGATGTGGGCGGCTGATGATTGGAAGGCCAAGGGCAAGACCGGCAAGCCGAAGTTCGTCCATATGGGTGCGAACCACCCCTACCCGAACGCTCCGAAGGCGGCCGGCGAGGCGCTGGCGCAGGAGCTCGGGTTCGAGGTGCTTCCGCCGCTGGTGTTTGCGCTGACGCCAGGCGACTACAGCGCGCAGTGCCTGAGCCTGAAGTCCTCGGGCGCCAACTACGCCTATCTCGGCAACACCGCGGCCTCCAACATCTCGGTGATGAAGGCCTGCAAGTCGGCCGGCATCGACATCCAGTTCCTCGGCAATGTCTGGGGCATGGACGAGAACGCCGCCAAGACCGCAGGCGACGCGGCCGATGGCGTGATCTTCCCCTTGCGCACTTCCGTGAGCTGGGGCGGCGACGCGCCCGGCATGAAGACGGTGATGGAAATCTCGAAGATGTCGGACCCGACCGGCAAGGTCTATCGCCCCGTGCATTACGTCGCGGCCGTGTGCTCGTCGCTGTACATGAGGGAGGCCCTGGACTGGGCCGCGAAGAACGGCGGTGCGACCGGCGAGAACGTCGCCAAGGGCTATTACCAGAAAAAGGACTGGGTGCCGGCAGGCATGGAGGGTGTCTGCAATCCCTCGACCTACACCGAGAAGGATCATCGCGGCACGATGAAGGTCGACCTCTATCGCGCCAAGGTGACGGGTGCGACCGACGGCGACCTCAACGACCTCATGGCCAAGGGCACGATCAAGCTCGAGAAGGTGAAGACCGTCGAGCTGCCGCGCAAGCCGGAATGGTTCGGGTGGTGAGCTGTACTGCTGCCATACAAACAACTGTCATCCCCCGCGAAAGCGGGGGATCCAGTACGCCGCGGCTTCTCAGGAAGCGTCAAGCGTCTCTGGAATACTGGGTCGCCCGGTCAAGCCGGGCGACGACAGCGGAGAGTGAAGAGACATGACCCAAACCATCGAAGCAGCGCACTCAACGCCAACCGTCGTCGCGCCCGCGCCGCTGCTCAGCGTGCGCAACATCGAGGTCGTCTACGACGACGTCATCCTGGTGCTGCGCGGCCTCAGCCTCGAGGTGCCCAAGGGCGCGATCGTGGCGCTGCTGGGCGCGAATGGCGCTGGCAAGTCGACGACGCTGAAAGCGATCTCCGGCCTGCTGAAGACCGAGGACGGCGAGGTCACGCGCGGCGAGATCATGTTCGACGGCGACCGGATCAACGGTATTGATCCCGACAAGATCGTCCGCCGCGGCATCTTCCAGGTGATGGAGGGCCGGCGCATCGTCGCCGACATGACCTCGCTTGAAAACCTCAAGCTCGGCGCCTTCACCCGCAGCGACCGCGAGGTCGATTCCGATCTCAACATGGTCTTCAGCTACTTCCCGCGCCTGAAGGAGCGCACGGGCCTCGCCGGCTATCTCTCCGGCGGCGAACAGCAGATGCTCGCGATCGGCCGCGCGCTAATGGCACGCCCGAAGATGATCTTGATGGACGAGCCGTCGATGGGGTTGTCGCCGCTCCTCGTGAAGGAAGTGTTCGCGATCATCAAGAAGATCAATCGCGACCTCGGCGTCACCATTCTGCTGGTCGAGCAGAATGCGCGCGCCGCGCTCTCGGTCGCGAGCCATGGCTACATCATGGAACAGGGCAAGGTCGTGCTCGACGGCACCGCCGACGAGCTGCGCGACAACGAGGACGTCAAGGAGTTCTACCTCGGCGGCGCCGGCGACCAACGCAAGAGCTTCAAAAACCTCAAGAGCTTCAAGCGGCGCAAGCGCTGGCTATAGCGTTTTCAAGCGAAGTGGGAACCGGTTCGCGTGAAGAAAACGCGTCAAAACAAAAGCGCTTCACCCCAGCACTTGCTCGGCTTCCGTCACCGCGCAGAGGACGTGATAGAACGACGACGCAGGAATTGTCTCGACGAGCGAGTTGCCGTCTCGGTCGAACTGATCATACCAGCCACCCCTCACGGGATGGCTGAGATAGTGCCGTTCCAGCCGCACCAGCGCCGTGCGCGCCTTGTCCGCTGCACCAACCTCGCCGGATTCAGCCTGCGCGATCCACGCTTTCGCGATCTCGGTCTGCGGCCACAGCCGCCGGGAATGCCGGCGGATGTTGCCGTCGACGTCGGCTTCGTCGATGAGGCAGCCGGTCGCGATGTCGTGACCGCGCACCGCCGTCTCCAGCAGCTCACCGCGATAGCGCCCCGTCGGGCAGCCAGTGATGCGCTCGAACCCTTTCAGAAGCCAGACCCATTCGGCCTGGTGACCGGGCTCGACGCTGACCGGCTCGATCTTCGACCAGTCCTCCTCGAAATATTCGCCAAGCGCACGCTTCTGGTTGTCGTAGAGATTGGCGAGGAACAGCGCGAAGAACTCGCCGGCGCGGTTCTGGAACGACAGGTCGTGCGTCGCGTCAAAGCATGCGATCATCGCCTCGAACAAATGCATATGCGGATTCTGCCGGCGCGGCATCGCCATCGGCAGGCTCTCGTGAACACCGCCATGCGGCGAGCGCAGATGCGCGTCGATGAAGGCGAGCAGCGCGTCCATCTCGGCGCGGACCTGCGCGTCCTTATCCAACGCGTAGACGGTCGCAAGCGCAAGCAGAATGAAGGCGTGGTCGTAGGCATCGCGCCTGCCGTCCAGCACGGCACCTTCCGGCATCAAGCGATGCACATAGCCCGGGCGGCCATCCGGCGCCTTGGCGCGCGCCAGCATGTACTCGAGACCCTTCAGCGCGATCGCTCGGCCTTCCGGATACCAGCCCATCTGCGCGGCCTTGGCATAGCAGTAGATCTGGCGGGCCTGCACGAACACCCGGCGCGGCGCGGCGCGATCCGCCGAGCCATCCTTGTGCAGACGGTCGATGAAGCCGCCCGAGGCCGCATCCCAGCCCTCGCCCGACCACAACGGCAGCGCCTCGTCGATCATCCGCCGCTTCAACCTGGCGACGACATCGGCGGCCTCGTCCGTCGTGATCCCCTGTTCGTTGGCCATTCCACTTTCTCCAGCTCCGGCTGCCGCCCTGATAGCGACGCGCGCGAGGCGGCGCAACGGATGCGAACCAATTGAGGACCAGCCATGACCACCCACTACGACGCCCTTGAGACGCGCGCACTTGACGAGCGCGAGGCCGAGCTGTTCTCGCGCCTGCCGGGCATCCTGCACCATGCCATGGCCGCACCAGCCTATGCCGAGCGCCTGAAGGGCTTCGAGCCGGCCTCCGTGACCTCACGGGCCGCGCTGGCGCGGCTGCCGGTGCTGCGCAAGTCGGAACTGCCCGCCCTGCACAAGGCCTCCCTGCCCTTCGGCGGCTTCGTGGCACACCCGCCCGGGGCATTCGCTCGGCTCTTCACCTCGCCCGGACCAATCTTCGAGCCAGAGGGAACCCAGGCCGACCCGTGGCACGGCGCGCGAGCGCTATTCGCCGCGGGCTTTCGGCCCGGCGACATCGTGCTCAACACATTCGGCTACCATCTGACGCCCGGCGGCTTCATTTTCGACGCCTCCGCGCGGGCGCTCGGCTGCGCGGTGATCCCAGCGGGCCCGGGCAACACGGAGGCGCAATTCGAGCTGATCGAGGCCTACCGGCCGATCGGCTATAGCGGCACGCCGGACTTTCTGAAGATTTTGCTCGACGCCGCAGCGACTACGGGGCGCGACGTCTCCTCAATCAAGCGCGCGCTGGTCTCGGGCGCCGCCTTTCCGCCGTCGCTGCAGGCCGAGATCAAGGCGCGCGGCATCGACGCCTACCAGGCGTTCGGCACCGCCGATCTTGGCCTTATCGCCTTCGAAACCGAGGCACGCGAAGGCATGGTCGTCAACGAGAACGTGATCTTAGAGATCGTCAAGCCCGGCACCGGCGATCCCGTTGCGCCAGGAGATGTCGGCGAGATCGTGGTGACCTCGCTCGACCCGCATCATCCCTGGATCCGTCTTGCGCTCGGCGACCTCACCGCGGCGCTGCCAGGCAAGAGCTCCTGCGGCCGCACCAACATGCGCATCAAGGGCTGGATGGGCCGCGCCGACCAGACCACCAAGGTCAAGGGCATGTTTATCCGCCCCGAGCAGATCGCCGAGATCGGCAAGCGACATCCTGCGCTCGGCCGCCTGCGCCTCGTCGTCACGCGCGAGCGCGAGACTGATGCGATGATGTTGAAGGCCGAGACGGCAGCAGCAAACGAGGCGCTGCGCGCGGAGATCGCAACGACGTTGCGCGCTGTGACGAAGCTCGGTGGCACCGTCGAGCTGGTGAGCCCGGGCGCGCTGCCGAACGACGGCAGGGTGATCGCCGACGAGCGCTAGTGTCTGTGCCGCAAGCCCACGGCGTGCCATGAGCCCGTCGCCCGACGCGACGGCCAGCTCGCGATCATGCGCAAGTCGATGCTAGTCGACACGTGCTCTGATCGGGCAAGCCGGTTGAAGGGCCAGCTTGATCCCACCGAGACAACCCCATGTCGATAGGCGTTGCGGCTCGGTCGCGCTTTGCGGGCGCTTGTCTGGCGCGCTTCGCCGCGTTCGCCCGACTGGCTTCGATTGCCGTTTTGATGCCATCTCGGGACGTCTCGGTGCGGTTTAAGCAATCGCTCGCAACACCTATGGCATCAACCTCTGCCAAACGAGCAACATTCTTGCTGCAAGACAGAGTGACGCTCCTTGTCGATTGCAGCCCTTATTGGATCGCCTTAGACGCGATGGGACGATGGGATCGATGTGCCAAGAGTGGCGTAATGAACGCATGGAGGTTCGCTCCGTCAAACAGATAGGCGGTGACACCAGCCGCTTTCGCCGCATCAAGATCACGCTGTTTGTCGCCGATCATGAAGCTATCGCTAATGTTCACCGGATACCGCTCGAGCAAAGCCTTGATCATTCCGGGTTGCGGCTTGCGGCAGTTACAGAGGCCTCGGTATCGCGCAATTTGGGCATCGGGGTGGTGTGGGCAAAACTCAAAAGCATCGATATGCGCGCCAATGGTGCCGAGCTCACGCAACATCCATTCATGCACATTTCGAACATGCCGCTCCTCGTAAAGACCCCTGGCAACTCCCGATTGGTTCGTCACAACAAACGCGAAATACCCTGCGTCATTGACTGCTTTGACGGCCTGCTGCGCTCCTTCCACCCACCGGATCTTTTTCGGATCAAACGCATAGCCGTCATCCTCATTGAGGACACCATCACGATCCAAAAAAACTGCGGGACGCATATAATCTTACTGGCCCAAGTTGCACCGAACGCACCCCGACATCTTCCGACAATCACCGCCTATTTTCAATACGTAGCGCGTTGCGGCAGGATCGTGCTTTGCCAGCGATCGTCTTGGTCCTACGCATTGCTGCGCGTGCGCCCGATTGGCTTCGCTTTTTCATTAAAGCCGGATCAAACTCACCGTACCCATGCACCCGCGCCTTCTCTGCTAGCGCGATGCTTTCGCCCTCGCCGCTTCTAGGTCCGCCTTTTCCCGCGAGATCTCGTCGCTACTCCTTAGTGCTCGAATCGGAGGTCGCTCATTCAGATCCCGCGCCCAAGGAGCTCCAGATTGAGCTGCAGGTGTTGGAGTGCTGCGATCTGAGCTCGCGCAAGCAGACATCAGGGAGCCCATGAAGGCCATCAATACGGTCCACGTTACGGCTCTACCCATCAGATCGCACGCTGCCAATTTGCCATGGCTGTCGCAGTATTTAGCCCAAGTTCCTTCAGCTAGATGCTGATTGCAATGCTACCATAGTTCGCACCTCAACAAAAAGGCTCGCCCATTCGTTCGGCGAAATGGGCTGGGCGCACTGATCGCGGAACTGGGCGTTCGTCAAGAGATCGTCACCGGCCACGATTTCTGTGGCTATTCAGCCTCCATCAAATATGCGCTGATTTCGGGCTAATGGCGGCGGGCTGCAGGTGCTCGAGATCGGTTTGCGCTCAAGCAGATGGCCGATTTGGCGCGGTTCAATCTCGACGTGTCCTGCGTCGCGATGGTCACGGCCTCGCAGACGACAATGGCTGGACCGGTGTGAAGATGGGCTCCAACCGTCCGCTGACGTTTGGTCCGGTCGAGATGAGCCGACTGAAAAAGATAGTGTTAACGCCGAATTCAAGAACCGGAGCGGCGGCTCCTAGTGGCCACAGCTGGTGCGGTGCTGGTCTCGCGCCAGAAGGACGCCAATTGCCTCAGGCGCCTCGCAACATAACTCAAGAGGATGGCCCCAGGGTCACGGAGAAGCACCTCAAGGTGCATCGGGCTGGGGCAGCTATCAGTCGGTCGACAATGGAGAACGTCACCAGATCAAGCGCATCGTGGTCAGGCCGGGCGGGCGGCTATCGCTCCAGAAGCATCACCTTCGCGCCGAGCACTGGATCGTGGTCCGCGGCGCGGCCCGGGCGACCGTGAACGAGACCGTGAAGGTCGTGCACGAGAACGAATCGATCTACATCCCGCTGGGCGCGGTTCATCGGATGGAAAACCCCGGTAAAATCATGCTGGAGCTGATCGAGGTCCAGATCAACAGCTATCACGGGGAAGACGATATCATCCGGATTGAAGTCGACCATCAAAGATCGTGAACTAGTCCAAGCGATTGTTCTTGTTCGTTTCATTCGTGCTCGGAAGACAGAACGCCCAAGCTGTGCGAAAT
>NZ_JBANBA010000176.1:0-11887 GCF_059803475.1 Bradyrhizobium sp. UFLA05-89
CATACTTGCTCCGCTCGTTGGTGGCATGCGCCTTACGCTTGTCCGCGGGCATGCAGAAGAACGCCGGCGCAGTGAGGATCACGCGCGGCGATTTCATCTCGCAGCGCGGACAGTCTTGCGGATCGTCACATTCGGCCATCGGCCGCATGTCGGTGAACGGGCCGCAATCGTTGCAGAGATATTCGTAGACAGGCATCGTCGCTCCCTCGCTGTTGCGCATCGGATGCGGGGCCCACCCCCCGCATCCGTCTCACGCAGGGATTACTTGTCGGGCGAGATCGGCATCTGGATGTCGCCTGTGATGTGCTTGATTGGTCCGGCCGACGACGGCATAACGTCGAAGTCGAAAATCTCGGTCGGCAACCACAGCGTGGCGCAGGCGTTGGGCACGTCGACCACGCCCGAGATGTGGCCTTGGCACGGCGCGGTGCCGAGGATCGAATAGGCTTGGGCGCCGGAATAGCCGAACTTCTTCAGGTATTCGATCGCGTTCAAGCAGGCCTGGCGATAGGCGATGTGGACGTCGAGATAGTGCTGCTTGCCGGCCTCATCGACCGAGATGCCCTCGAAGATCAGATAGTCCTTGTAGTTCGGCGTGATCGGCGACGGCTTGAACACCGGGTTCTTGATGCCGTATTTCGCCACGCCATCCTTGATGACGTCGACCTTGATGTGAAGCCAGCCGGCCATTTCGATCGCGCCGCAGAAGGTGATCTCGCCGTCGCCCTGGCTGAAATGCAGATCGCCCATCGAGAGACCGCCGCCGGGCACATAGACCGGGAAGTAGATCTTCGAGCCGCGCGAGAGATCCTTGATGTCGCAATTGCCGCCATGCTCGCGCGGCGGCACGGTGCGCGCGCCCTCGAGACCGATCTTGGCCTTGATGTCACCTTTGGCCTGGCCCGCATGCGCGGTCGGCGCGAACGGCGGATTGGCAAGGCCCGGCACCCGAGTCGGGTTGGTCGCGATCAACTCGGCTTCGCGCGCATTCCAGGCGGCCAGCATCTTGGCATCGGGCAGACAGCCGATCAGGCCGGGGTGAATGAGTCCGGCGAAATTGACGCCGGGCACGTGACGCGACGAGGTGTAGAGCCCCTTGATGTCCCAGATCGATTTCTGCGCCAGCGGGAAGTGATCGGTCAGGAAGCCGCCGCCATTCTGCTTGGAGAAGAAGCCGTTGAAGCCCCACAGGCTTTCCTTCAGCGGGCCGACGTCGAGCAGATCGACGACGAGAAGATCGCCGGGCTCGGCACCCTTGACGCCGATCGGACCGGACAGGAAGTGCACGATCGACAGATCGATGTCGCGCACGTCGTCGGCCGAGTCGTTGTTCTTGATGAAGCCGCCGGTCCAGTCGACAGTTTCGATGATGAAGTCGTCGCCGGGGCTGACCCACTCGACGATCGGAACCTCAGGATGCCAACGGTTGTGGATCTTGTCGTTTTCATAGGCCGACTTGGTGAGGTCAACCTTGATTAGTGTATCTGGCATCGAGATGCTCCCCTTCGTTGACTGATTAGACGGACAAAAACTTGGAGATCTGCGCGGCATCGACGCCGTCGCACGGATCGTCGCGCACGATCTCGCCGTTCTCGATCACGAGCACGCGGTCGGCGATGTCGAGCGCAAAACTCAGGACCTGCTCGGAGACGACAATCGACAAGCCTCGCTCGTCGCGGATTCGCTTCAAGGTGCGCGCCATCTCCTTGATGATCGACGGCTGTATGCCTTCGGTCGGTTCATCCAGCAACAACACCTTCGGTTTGGTGGCGAGCGCACGGGCGATCGCCAATTGCTGCTGTTGCCCACCGGAGAGATTGCCACCGCGGCGCCCCTTCATCTCCAGCAGCACCGGAAACAGCTCGTAGATGTCAGCGGGCACTTCGTTGCCACCCGAGACGACCAAACCAGCCTCAATGTTCTCCTTCACCGTCATGGTCGAGAAGATCATCCGCCCCTGCGGCACGTAAGCGAGGCCTTTTGCGACGCGTTCGTAGCTCGGGAGCGAACCGAGCTCGATGCCGTCCATGGTCACCCTGCCGCTCTTTGTCGGCACGATACCCATCAGCGACTTCATCAGCGTCGTCTTGCCCATACCGTTGCGGCCCATGATCGCGACGATCTCGTTGGGCGCGACCGACACGTTGAGGCCGTGCAGCACCTCGCTCTGGCCGTACGCGACGTGAAGATCATTGATTGCCAACATTGATGTCGCTCCTCAGTGACCAAGGTACACTTCAATGACCTTGGGATCGTTCTTCACCTTCTCCATCGTGCCTTCGGAGAGGATTTGGCCCTGGTGCAGCACGGTGACCTTGTGCGCGATGTCCTCGACAAACTTCATGTCGTGCTCGATAACCAGCACCGAGCGGTCCTTGATGATGCGGTTGAGCAGCTCGGCAGTCTTGGCGCGTTCGGACACGCTCATGCCGGCGACGGGCTCGTCGAGCATCAGCAAATCCGGATCCTGGATGAGCAGCATGCCGATCTCCAGCCACTGCTTCTGGCCGTGGCTGAGCAGCGCCGCGCTCATGTTGAGGCGATCCTTGAGGAAGATCATCTCTGCGACCTCGTGGACGCGTTCGCGCACGGCGGCATCGCGAGTAAAGGTCAGCGCGCCGAAGACCGTGCGGCCGCGTGGAAACGAGATCTCCAAATTCTCGAACACGGTGAGGTCGTCGTAGATCGATGGTGTCTGGAACTTGCGACCGACGCCGGCCTTGACGATCTGGTTCTCCTTCAGCTTGGTCAGGTCCTTGCCGCGGAATTCGATCGAGCCCGACGTGGCCTTGGTCTTTCCACAGATCAGGTCGAGCACGGTGGTCTTGCCGGCGCCGTTCGGGCCGATGATGACGCGGATCTCGTTCTCCTCGACATAGAAGGAGAGATCGTTGACGGCCTTGAAACCGTCGAACGACACTGTGAGACCTTCGACCGAGAGCAGGAAGGGCTTTGGCTGGTGACCGATGAGCATGAAGTCCTCCTCATTCTGCCGGCGCGCCGTCGGCGACCGAATTGTCGCTCCAGCCCGGCTTCGGTTTGCGCGAGGCGGTCAGGCGATTGATGCGCGGCTGGATGTAGTCGCCCCAGATACCGGCAAGGCCGTTCGGGAATGCGAGCACCACGGCAATGAACAGGCCGCCAAGGCCGAACAGCCAGAGTTCCGGGAAGGACTCGGAGAGACTGGTTTTGGCGAAGTTGACCAGCAACGTGCCGTAGACCGCGCCGAGGATCGAGAGGCGACCGCCAACCGCGGTGTAGATCACCATCTCGATCGAGGGTACGATGCCGACGAAGGACGGCGACATGAAGCCGACATTGAGCGCGAACATGGCGCCGCCGATCGCGGCGAACACCGCGGCGATGCAGAAGGCGAAGATCTTGAAATTGGCGACGCTGTAGCCGGAGAAGCGGACCCGATCCTCCTGGTCGCGCATCGCCACCAGGATGCGGCCAAGCTTGGAATGCCGCACCAGCTGGGCGATGCAGATGCAGGCGAAGAGCAACCCGACCTCGAAGAAGTAGAGCACGACCTTGGCGTGGTCGGGACGGATGTCCCAGCCCTTCAGGGTGCGGAGGTCCGTCATGCCGTTGATGCCGCCGGTGTAGCCCTGCTGCCCGACGATCAGGATGGTCAGGATCGCGGCGACCGCTTGCGTGATGATCGCAAAGTAGGTGCCGCCGACGCGGCGCTTGAACATCGCCGCTCCAATGATCAGCGCGAAGATGCCCGGCACCAGGATGACAGCCGCGATGGTGAAGGTCAGGCTGTGGAACGGCTTCCAGAAGAACGGCAGTGCGGTGATCTGATTCCAGTCCATGAAATCGGGAATGCCGGGTGTCGACTGGATCTTTGTGTTCTCGACGCTCGAGGCCTCAAGCTTGAGAAACATCGCCATACAGTAACCGCCGAGGCCGAAGAACACGCCCTGCCCCAGGCTCAGGATGCCGCCGTAGCCCCAGCACATCACGAGCCCCAGCGCGACGAAGGCGTAAGTCAGATATTTGGCGACCAGATTGAGCCGGAAGACGTCGAGGCAGAGCGGCAGGATCACCACCAGGAATGCGGCGAGCACCAGGATGCCGATCAGCTCCGAGCGCGTGGCAAAGCGATTGTCGTTCATGGGTTGCGCCCCCTGCGCTTCTCTACTTGCGGACCTTGAGGGCGAACAGCCCCTGCGGCCGCAGCATCAGAATTCCGACCACTACGAGCAGCGTCAAAACCTTCGCCATCGATCCCGACATGAAGAATTCGAGCGTCGACTGGGTCTGCGAGATCGAGAAGGCCGAGGCGATGGTGCCGAGCAGGCTGGCAGCTCCGCCGAACACGACGACCAGGAAGGTGTCGACGATGTAGAGCTGGCCTGAGGTAGGCCCGGTCGAACCAATCATGGTGAAGGCCGAACCGGCGACGCCGGCGATGCCGCAGCCGAGCGCGAAGGTGTAACGGTCGACCTTCGCGGTGTTGATGCCGACCGCGCCCGCCATGATGCGGTTCTGCACGACGGCGCGGACCTGGCGGCCCCAGCGCGACATGAACATGACGTAGGCGACCGCGATGGTGATCAGCACCGTCAGGCCCATCACGAAGACGCCGTTGATCGGCACCTCAATCGAGTCGGTGACGTGCAGCGAGCCGAGCATCCACTGCGGCAGCTCGACGCCGACCTCACGCGCGCCGAAGATCGAGCGATAGGCCTGCTGCAACATCAGGCTAAGGCCCCAGGTCGCGAGCAGCGTATCGAGTGGGCGCTTATACAGATGCCGGATCAGCACCCATTCGACCAGCATTCCGAGCGCACCGGATGCGAAGAAGGCCAATATCATCGCGAGGAAGAAGTAGCCGCTGAACAGGCTCGGCAGGTAAGACTGGAAGAAGCTCGACGTCATCCAGGTGACGTAGGCACCCAGGATCATGAACTCGCCATGCGCCATGTTGATGACGCCCATCTGGCCGAAGATGATCGCAAGTCCGAGCGCCATCAGCACGTAGACGGAAAACAGGATCAGGCCGGCAAAGCCCTGCATGACGAAGATCGAACCGAGGTCGCCAATCGAATAGTCGCCGAACATCTGATTTCTCCGTCGAGGGGGGACAGCGTCCCGCGTCCGGGGACAGCGTCGCGCGTCCGGGACAGCGTCCCGCATCCGAGGGTCCCGCGTCGCGAGTGATGTCGCGACGCGGGGTCGTGAAGCGTGGATTGACGGTCCACGCCAGGGAGCTCTTGCTCGGGGAAAGATCGCGAAGGACTTACTGGTAGCCCTTCGGGAACGGGTCGGGCTCGACCAGATCGGCCGTCTCGTAGATCAGCTCGAACTGGCCATCAAGCTTGGCGCGGCCGACTCGAGTCTTCGACCAGAGGTGATGGTTTTCGTGGATGCGCACATAACCTTCCGGCGCGCCCTTGAATTCCACGCCGGGCGAAGCTGCGGCGATCTTGTCGACGACGAAGCTTCCGGCCTTCTCGACCGTCAACTTCCACAGCCACGGGCCGAGATAGGCAGCCTGCGTCACGTCGCCGATCACGGTCTTCTCGCCCCACATCTTCTTGAAGGCGGGCACGAAGGTCTTGTTGTTCGGGTTATCGAGCGACTGAAAGTATTTCATGCAGGCATAGGCGCCCGCGATGTTCTCGCCGCCAATGCCGTCGATCTCGTCTTCGGTCACCGAGATCGTCAGCAGCGCCTGCTTCGACAGGTCGACGCCGGCCGCCTTGAGCTGCTTGTAGAAGGCGACGTTGGAGCCACCGACCACGTCGGTGAAGATCACGTCGGGCTTGGTCAGCTTGATCTTGTTGATGACAGAATTGAACTGGGTGCTGCCGAGCGCGTAATACTCCTCGCCGACGACCTTGCCCTTCAGCACGTTCTCGACATGCTTGCGTGCGATCTTGTTCGAGGTGCGCGGCCAAATGTAGTCCGAGCCGATGAAGAAGAACGATTTGGCGCCCTTCTCCTTGGCGATCCAGTTCAGGCCGGCGAGGATCTGCTGGGTGGCTTCCTGGCCGGTGTAGATCACATTCTTGGACTGCTCGAGGCCTTCATAGAAGGTAGGGTAGTAGAGCATGCCGTTGTACTGCTCGACGACCGGCAGCACTGCCTTGCGCGAGGCCGAGGTCCAGCAGCCCATGATGGCCGCAACCTTGTCGTTGACGAGGAGCTTCTTGGCCTTCTCCGCGAAAGTTGGCCAGTCGCTGGCGCCGTCTTCCTGGATGACCTTGATCTTGCGGCCGAGCACGCCACCCATGGCGTTGATCTGGTCGATCGCGAGCTTCTCGGCTTCGATCGAACCGGTCTCGGAGATCGCCATCGTGCCGGTCGCCGAGTGCAGGATGCCGACAGTGACTTCAGTATCGGTTACCGCGAGACCGGTGGTGTTGATCGCAGAAGTTGCCGGCGCCTGCGCAAAAGACGCGCGCGGCAGCATGGTCATCGCAGGAATTGCCGCCATTCCCATCAGCAGCCTGCGGCGGAATGCCGACTGCGGGCCCGTATTTGTTTCGTCTGACATGAGCACCCCATTGGTTCGAGAACGCGCTTATTGATCAGGCGAGGATTGCTCAGAATTGTGCACTGCACAGATACGTGGGATTGCGTATACTGCACCGCAAAATGACGACGTAGGTTCTTGGGTACGGGATTTGCTTGCGATCAGCGCCGGCAAAGCGGGTCAGGAGTCAGGACGTGGCAGGGCGGCAGCGGATAGACCGCGTCAGGCGCCAATACAATCAATGGGTCGCCAACCAGACTCTGGAAGACTACGCGCTGCGCTTCACCGCCAAGAGCGCGCGGCGCTGGTCCGCCGCCCGCGTTGCCAACACCGCGCTCGGTGCGATCTCCTTCCTCGCGCTTGAAGCGATCGGGGGCACCATCACGCTGAACTACGGCGCGACCAATGCGACCGCCGCGATCCTGGTGGTCAGCGTCATCATCTTCCTGTGCGGACTGCCGATTGCCTATTACGCCACGAAATGCGGCATCGATATCGACCTGCTGACCCGCGGCGCCGGCTTCGGCTATATCGGCTCGACCATCACCTCGCTGATCTACGCCTCCTTCACCTTCATCTTCTTCGCTTTCGAGGCTGTCATCCTCGCGGCAGCGCTGGAGATGTGCTTCGGCATCCCTCGCCCGCTCGGCTATCTCATCTCCTCTGTCGTCATCATTCCGCTGGTGACCTACGGCATCACCCTGATCAGCCGCTTTCAATTATGGACGCAGCCACTGTGGGTCATCCTGCATATCCTCCCCTTCGTGGCGATCGCCTGGGCCAATCCGCATTCCTTCACAGAATGGCGGACGTTCGCCGGCGAGCATGGCAATCCGAGCGGCCATCTCGATCTCTTGCTGTTCGGCACGGCCGCGTCGGTGGTGTTTTCGCTGGTGGCGCAGATCGGCGAGCAGGTCGACTTCCTGCGCTTCCTGCCGCGCGACCGCCGGACATCAAAGACCTCGTGGTGGATTGCGCTGCTCAGCGCCGGTCCAGGCTGGATCGTCTTCGGCGCGCTCAAGCTCCTGGTCGGCTCGTTCCTCGCCTATTTCGCGCTGAGCCATGGCGTCGCGCTCGAACAGGCTGCCGAGCCGGCGCATATGTATCTCGAAGCCTTCCGCTACGTGCTGTCGCAGCCGGATCTGGCGCTGGCGCTGACCGGCAGCTTCGTCATCCTGTCGCAGGTCAAGATCAACGTCACCAATGCCTATGCCGGCTCGATCGCCTGGTCGAACTTCTTCTCGCGGCTGACGCACAGCCATCCCGGCCGCGTGGTCTGGCTGGTGTTCAACGTGATGGTGGCGCTGCTGCTGATGGAGATCGGCGTCTACAAGGCGCTGGAGCAGACGCTGGCGCTCTACTCCAACGTCGCGATCGCCTGGGTCGGCGCGCTGGTCGCCGACCTCGTCATCAACAAGCCGCTGGGCCTTCGCCCGCCGCAGATCGAGTTCAAGCGCGCGCATCTCTACGACATCAATCCAGTCGGCGTCGGCGCGATGACGATCGCGACCATCGTCTCGATCTCGGCGTTCTACGGATTGTTCGGGCCGACCGCGAAGGCTCTGTCCGCCTTCGTGGCGCTCGCCGCCGCGTTTATCGCCGCGCCGCTGATCGCCTGGGCCACCGACGGCAAATATTACATCGCGCGCAAGCCGAAGCGGAGCTGGCAGAACGTCGAGGCGATCCAGTGCTGTATCTGTGAGCATTCGTTCGAGCCGGAGGACATGGCCTCCTGCCCCGCTTATGCCGGGCCGATCTGCTCGCTGTGCTGCTCGCTCGACGCCCGCTGCCACGATCTCTGCAAGCCGCACGCGCGGGCCGGCGCGCAGGTGTCGGTGGCACTCGGCAAGATGTTGCCCGAGGCGATCTACGCGCGGATCAACTCGCAGTTCGGCCATTATGTCGGCGTGTTCACGGTCTCGGCCGGCTTGGTCGGGCTCGTGCTCGGGCTGATCTATCTTCAGACCTCGGCGACCGTGCATGCCGATGCGCTATTGGCCGACGTGCTCTGGAAAGTGTTCTTCGCGCTGATCATCATCATCGGCGTGGTCGCCTGGCTGTTTGTGCTCGCACAGCAAAGCCGCCGCGCGGCGGAGGAAGAGACGCGGCGGCAGACTACGCTCTTGATCCAGGAGATCGACGCACACAAACGCACCGATGCCGAATTGCAGCGCGCCAAGGAGGTCGCAGAATCTGCCAACCTCGCCAAGAGCCGCTACGTCGTCGGCCTGAGCCACGAGCTGCGCTCGCCGCTGAATGCGATCTCCGGCTATGCGCAACTGCTCGAGCAGGACGCCAGCCTTCAGGCAAGGCCGCGCGACCAGGTGCGCGTGGTCCGCCGCAGCGCCGACCATCTGTCGGGTCTCATTGACGGCATTTTGGACATCTCCAAGATCGAGGCCGGTCGGCTCTATCTGTCCCGCGACGAGGTCCGCCTCAATGATTTCCTAGACCAGCTTGTCGGCATGTTCCGCCTGCAGGCCGCGGCCAAGGGTATCGACTTCGTGTTCAAGCGGCCGACGGTGCTACCGGTCGTGGTCTATGCCGATGAGAAGCGGCTGCGGCAGATCCTGATCAATCTGCTGTCCAATGCGATCAAGTTCACGCAAACCGGCAGCGTGAAATTTGTCGTGCACTATCGCAGCCCGGTCGCCGAGTTCGAGGTGGTCGATACCGGTCCGGGCATCCAGGCTGACGACCTCGAACGCATCTTCGCGCCCTTCGAGCGCGGCGCGCTCGGCGTCGCGCAGCCGCAGACCGGCACCGGCCTCGGCCTCACTATCAGCCGCCTGCTGGCGGGCGTGATGGGCGGCGACATCAAGGTGACGAGCACTGTCGGCGCTGGTGCGACGTTCCGCGTCAAACTCCTGCTCTCCGAAGTGACCAATCCCCGGCGCGATGCGCCGGTGGAGGCACCGATCTACGGCTATCTGGGCCCGCGCAAGACGATATTGATCACCGACGACGACCCGACTCATCGCGATCTTCTGCGCGAGGTGCTGGCGCCGCTCGGCTTCATTCTGCTCAGCGCGCCCGATGGCCTCGGCTGCCTCGCGCTGGCGCAGCACTGCCGGCCCGATCTGTTTTTGCTCGACATCTCCATGGCCAGCATGGATGGCTGGACCGTCGCCGAGACTTTGCGCGCGAACGGCCATCACACCGCGCGCATCCTGATGGTGTCGGCGAGCGCGCTGGAAGCGCATGGCGCGCCGCTGGCGCAGCCGTTTCATGACGGCTATCTGATGAAGCCGATCGACGTCCCGCGGCTGCTCGAGACCATCCGCCAATTGCTCAAGCTCGAATGGCAGCACGAAGCCGACCAGGTTCCGGTGCCGCTGTGGAAGCCGGAGAGCGGCTCACGGCCGCCGGTGAAATATGTCGAGGAGCTGATCGGCCTCGGCCGGCTCGGTTATGTCCGCGCGATCCAGCTCAAGCTCGACGAGATCGGCACCGGCCATCCCGAGCACGCGGATTTCGTCACCCACATGCGCGCGCTGGTCGACCGTTTCGATCTCGACCAATACATGGCGACGCTGAAGACATTGCACAGCTATGATCACTGATCCCAAGATCACAGACCCCAGGAAGCGCGACGTCGCGCTCGTCGTCGACGACTCGCCAGAGACGCTGCGGCTTCTGACCGACGCGCTCGACGGAGCCGGCATGACCGTGATGGTCGCGCTCGACGGCGCCTCCGCGATGCGCATCGTCGAGCAGATCACGCCCGACATCGTGCTGCTCGATGCGATCATGCCCGGCATGGACGGCTTCGAGACCTGCAAACGGCTGAGGCGCGACGCGGGTCTCGACGGCGTGCCGATCATCTTCATGACGGGCCTGGCCGAGACCGAGCATATCGTGCGCGGCTTGGAAGCCGGCGGCGTCGACTACGTGACGAAACCGATCGTGGTTGAGGAGATGCTGGCGCGGATCCGCGTCCACCTCGCCAATGCGCGGATGACCCAGAGCGCGCGCGCCGCACTGGATGTATCCGGCCGCTATCTGCTCGCAGTGAACAATAAGGGCAAGCTGCTATGGGCGACGCCGCAGGCGCGAAAATTGCTTTCGGATACGCTGGCCAGCGCCGATGACGATTTCGCACTGCCCGAGCCGGTGCCGCAATGGCTCGACCAGGTCCAGAAGGGCAAACCCGCAAAGAGTGCGACCATGGCCTCTTTCCCTGGCAACGAGCAGTTGCGACTGCAATATATGAGCAAGCTCGGCCCGAACGAATTCCTGCTTCGGCTCGCCAAGGACACCAGCGGCGACATGCCGGCGGAATTCTCCGCCCAGCTCGGCCTTACCACGCGCGAGAGCGAGGTGCTGTCCTGGCTCTCCAAGGGAAAAACCAACCGCGACATCGCTCAGATCCTCGGCCTTAGTCCAAGAACGGTCGATAAGCACCTTGAGCAAATCTACTCCAAGCTGGGTGTCGAGAACCGAACGGCGGCGGCCGCCATCGCGGTGAACGCTACGCGCCGGAACTCCTAGCAAAAGCACCCGCACTCCGACAGTTCTCCCATAGCAGCAGCTGCAGTAGTTGCTGCAGACCACATCGCGCGGCTGGGGTTGGGCCGCGGACGTCTCGCGTCGCGTCAATTCGCGATGCCCCCTGTCGCCCAATCTTTGGGCATGCATCCAACCGGCCGCTCAGGCTAACTCGTTCGCAATATGAGATTCCTGACCCGTCGCTAAACCGTGCGCGACGATGATGCGAACATAGCGCCGTGGAGGACTTGCATGCGAAAGTCAGCCGAGATCGCCTTGCTGGTGTCCCTGCTCGCGCTGGGGCGGGCAAGTTTCGCATCCGACAGTGGGCAATACGAAAACGTTCCCGCGGACATCCGCGCCTGGTTCAAGAGTGTGATTGCGCCAAATGGCGTGCCCTGCTGCGATATCTCCGATGGCCATCGCACAGAATATGATTTTCGCGAAGGCGCCTATTGGGTTCCGATCGAGGGCCATTGGATGGCGGTACCGGAGCGTGCCATAATCCGCGACCGTGGCAACCCCATTGGCGAAGCCGTGGTGTGGTATGTGCATCACCGCGGTGGCATCGTGATCAGCTGCTTCGTACCTGCGGACGCCGTATGAAATCGGCCGATCGACGGTCGCCCTAGCAAGGGCGAGCCGTTTAGCCGTCTCACGCACGGTCACTCACGACGGGTCGCCTTCCGATCGGAATTGTCGCCGAGCTTTCGAGTCTGCTTGACAGCATTTCGGCGAAACTTACACCGATCCATCTCGAACAAATCTCATCGTGGGCGCATGCACCGCGCCTGCCCGCCGCACACCCCCTACCGTTCCTGGCGGCCAAGGACACTCATGAGCACGTATTTGACTTCCAGATATTCCTCGATTCCGTAGTAGCTCCCCTCCCAGCCGTAGCCCGAATGC
>NZ_JBANBA010000177.1:0-11774 GCF_059803475.1 Bradyrhizobium sp. UFLA05-89
GTCTCGCGGCGGAGCACGAGTCGCCGGGCGATTTCAGGTTCGTCCGGCTGCCCCGCGTCTCTTGCTAGGGGTGGACAGAGGAAATGGCGGGCGTTCGTTTGAAGATCAGGGGGCGTCTCTACGCCGGCTTCGCAGCTCTGGTGGCGGTCGGCCTGATCATGGCCGCAGTCGCGGTCTGGAATCTGTGGGCCGTCCAGGACCAGGTCTCAAAGGCGTCGGCTCTCTCGGACAGCACGGCGCGGGTCCTGGAAATATCGGGCCATCTGCAGGCGATCCAGCGGGCCAACCTTCGCTACATTCATGATGGGAACGAGCCGTCTCTCAAGGAGGCTGGCGACCGCGAGGCCGCGGCGACCCAGCTGCTTCAGGTGGGAGCAAAACAGACACTCTCCGAGGAGCGGCGAAAGCTCTACAACGATCTCGCCAGCGATATCGCAAAGATGCGGACCCTGCGCGACGATCTGGGCGATGCCGTCAACGAGATGAGGACGGGCAGGGCGACCCTGTTGCCGGGTGGTGACGATCTGGCCGCCAAGACCGCCAAGCTGGTCATCGCTGCGCGCATCTCCCACGATGCCGACGTCGCAGCCGCGGTCGCGGATCTCGAATCCAAGATCGTTCTTGTCCGGATTGCGAACTGGCGCTTCCTGGCCTTGCGCGACAGCAAGGGGGCTTCTGCCTTCAGGACGAGCGTGGAGAATACGCAACAAAAACTCGACGCGCTCGAGAGTGCTGCGCTGCCCGAGGCGGTCCGGTCCGCGATCGCACCGGTGAAGGCCTCGCTGACGATCAACAAGAACGCCTTCGAGACGACATCCGCCGCGATGCTCAAGTCGGACGACATCTACAGCAACAACCTCGCGCCCCTGATCGTCCGAAGCATCGACAAGCTCAAGGTCGCGGAAAGCGGATTGAAGACGGAAAATCAGGCATCGCGCGCAGCGGCCGAGGGTGTCATCGCGAGCACGACGTCGATCCAGGAGGCGGCCGGCGCCCTGGCCCTCCTGTTCGGCTGCATCGTCGCCTTCCTGATCGCCCGCAGCATCGTCGGACCACTCACCTCGATGACGCGCGCGATGGGATCGCTAGCCGGCGGCGACCTTGGGATCGAGATCCCCGGACGGGGCAATCGCGACGAGATCGGCGACATGGCGAAAGCGATCCATGTCTTCAAGGACAATATGATCGAGACCGAGCGCCTGCGCGCCGAGCAGAAGGAGCTCGAGGCGCGTCAGGCCGAGCAGCGCAAGGCCGGCATGGTCGAGCTCGCCGACCAGTTCGAGCAGGCGGTGGGCGAGATCGTGGAGGCGGTTTCATCGGCGTCGGGCGAGCTGGAAGCGTCGGCCGGCACGCTGACCACGACCGCCTCGCGCGCCCAGGATTTGTCAACGGAGGTCGCAGCCGCCTCGCAGGAAGCCTCCACCAACGTGCAGGCTGTTGCGTCGGCGACCGAGGAGCTCTCCTCGTCCGTGGGCGAGATCGCACGCCAGGTGCAGGAATCGGCACGCATCGCCAATGAAGCCGTGGCGCAGGCGGGCAGGACGAACGAGCGGGTCGGTGAGCTCTCGAAGGCGGCCGCCCGGATCGGCGACGTCGTCGAGCTGATCAGCACGATCGCCGGCCAGACCAACCTTCTGGCGCTGAACGCCACCATCGAGGCCGCGCGTGCGGGCGAAGCCGGCCGCGGCTTTGCCGTCGTCGCCACGGAGGTCAAGGCATTGGCCGAGCAGACCGCGAAGGCGACCGGCGAAATCGCCCAGCAGGTGTCCGGCATCCAGGCGGCGACCGAGGAGTCGGTCGGCTCGATCCGGGAGATCGGCGGCACCATCGAGCGGCTGTCGGAAATTTCAGCAGCGGTCGCGGCCGCGGTGGAAGAGCAGGGCGCGGCGACGCAGGAGATCTCGCGCAACGTTCAGCATGCGGCGCGCGGAACGCAGCGCGTCTCGACCAATATCGGCGACGTGCAGCGCGGCGCCTCGGAGACCGGCTCGGCGTCCTCGCAGGTGCTGGCGTCCGCCAAGTCGTTGTCGGCGGACAGCAGCAGGCTGAAGCTCGAGCTCGCCAAGTTCCTGAACTCGGTGCACGCCGCCTGATCGTCGGTAGCTGCGCCTCGCGAACACTGGGCCGCGCTTTGGATGCGCGACCCGGGACGACAGGCGGTCAGGCCACCTTTGTCTTCATGTGCTTGAACATGTTGTCGCGAGCCTCGTCGTCCATCACGGTCTTGAAGGTGAACTTGTCCTTCAGCGCGATGGCGCGCGCCGCTGCGGGCCGCGCCGATATCTCGTCGACGAGACGCTTGACGTTCGGGTATTTGCCAGGTGCGTCCTCGCCGAGCACGAAGGCGGCCATGCGTGCCCAGCCCCACAGCGCCATGTCGACGATCGAGTAGCTGTCACCGACCATGTAGCGGTGCTTTGCCAGATGGTCGTCGAGGATCTGGTAGTGGCGGTGGCCTTCGTACTGATAGCGGTTGTGCGCGTAGTCCTGGTCCTTCGGCGAGAAGTGCCTGAAGTGCACGGCCTGTCCTGAATAGGGGCCAAGGCCGGTGGCGATGAACATCAGCCATGACAGGGTCTGCGCACGGACGGCGGGCGCGGGCAGGAATTTGCCGGTCTTCTCGGCGAGATAGAGCAGGATGGCGTTCGAGTCGAACACGATTGAGCCGTCATCGTCGATCGCCGGCACCTTGGCGTTGGGATTGATCTTGAGGAATTCGGGCGTGAACTGCTCGCCCTTGCGGGTGTCGACCGCGACCGGCTCGAACGGCAAGGCGGACTCTTCCAGATAAAGCGCGACCTTGGTCGGGTTCGGCGAGCCGTTGAAGTAGAATTTGAGCATCGAAAAGTCTCCCCGGTCCTTTGTGAGCCGAGATCGGACGCAGCATCATTGCCGCCGGCGGCCCTCTCTTGCCCGAACCCTTGCGGCAAGCACAAGTGACGAGTTCGTGGATGGAGCCTGCACGCCGTGCAGGTCAGCCGACGTAGAGGAAGCCGAGGATCGCGACGATGATCACGCCGAGACCCGCAGCTTCCACACGGTGCGCAAGGCGCGTCGCGGCATGCACGTCGGAGGCCCGCGCGGCGCGCTCGGAGCCCTTGGGATAACCGTGGACGATGACGTCGTGATTGAAGGTGTCATGAGCCTCGTTGCCGCTGGCAAGCCCGACGCAGATCAGCAGCACGCCGAACAAGGCGAGTCCGGCAAAGCCCAAAAGTCCGATCATCAACATCGGAAACATGCCGATCAGGAAGATCGGCAGCAGCGGCAAGAACAGCAATGTCTCGGACTGTCGTCGCATGGCCCGACCGGTCAAGACTGGAAGCCGATATTGAATGTAGTCCCGGGGGCTTGGCCGTTCAAGTCTTCCAGTCATTCCGGGGCGCGCGTCAGCGCGAACCCGGAACCTGGAGATTACGGCGCGAGATTGCGGGTTCTCGCTTCGCGAGCCCGGGAATGACGAAAAGGTGAAGCAGGGCTACTCCGCGGCCATGCCGGAGCGGATTTCGGCGCGCAGCTCGTCGATCAGCTTGAGGCCCTGCTTGGTCTCGACGTGCCAGTAGGTCCAGCCGTTGCAGGCGGCCGAGCCCTGCGCCACCGCGCCGATGCGGTGGATCGAGCCGACCTTGTCGCCCAGCATGATGGCGCCGTCGGCGCGCACGAGCGCGCCGAGCTTCTTCTTGGCGTCGAACAGCTTCGTGCCGGGCATGATCATGCCGCGCTCGATCAGCTCGGAGAACGCCACACGCGGCGCCTCGCGTGCGGTCATGAACGGTGCGAGACTCGCTTCCGGCAGTGGCTCGACAGCGGCGATACGCTCCTCGGCGGCTTCTGCGTAGGTTCGCTCGCGCTCGAAGCCGATGTAGCTGCGGCCGAGCCGTTTTGCGACGGCGCCGGTGGTGCCGGTGCCGTTGAAGGGATCGATGACGAGATCGCCGGGCTTGGACGACGACAGCAGCACGCGCGCCAGCAGGCCTTCCGGCTTCTGCGTCGGGTGAACCTTCTTGCCGTCGGCGCCCTTGAGGCGTTCCTCGCCGGTGCACAGCGGGATCAGCCAGTCGGAGCGCGCCTGCACGTCCTCGTTGGCCGCCTTGAGCGCTTCGTAATTGAAGGTGTAGCCCTTGGCCTTCTCGTCACGCGCGGCCCAGATCATGGTCTCGTGCGCGTTGGTGAAGCGGCGGCCGCGGAAATTCGGCATCGGATTGGACTTGCGCCACACGATGTCGTTCAGGAGCCAGAAGCCGAGATCCTGCATGATCGCGCCGACGCGGAAGATGTTGTGATAGGAGCCGATCACCCAGATCGTCGCCGACGGCTTCATCGCGCGGCGCGCGGCGAGCAGCCAGGCGCGGGTGAAATCGTCATAGGCGGAAAACGAATCGAACTTGTCCCAGGCGTCGTTGACGGCATCGACATGGGATTCGTCGGGGCGCTTGAGATCGCCCTTGAGCTGGAGATTGTAGGGCGGATCTGCGAACACCAGATCGACGCTACCAGCCTGAAGCTTCGACATCTCGGCGACGCAATCGCCGACGATGATGCGATGCGATGCGGACTCAAAATTTGTGCGGGGCGCCTTTGCAGACGCCCCGCGACGCGACACTACCATGACTCAAGAACTCTGACTCAGGCGACGCTGTCGGCGACGCGGGACCAAACAACCGACTGGCCGTTACATTGACCGCGCAAAGTAAAAAACGACTTAACTCGCATCTTCTCGAGATTGCTTCGACATCGCGGATCGCGCGTGGGAAGATGCGCGGATCACTCGTGTTTTGCAGCATATTTCGCGTTCGCACTGCTGCGATCGCCTCGTTCGGGCTAAACTTTCTTCTCGGAAAAAATTGCTGCTCCTCCGGAAAAAATTGCAGCCGTCGGCAACGCGCCGCACTAGGCAATTTTTGCCGAGCAGGATATTGATTAACAGAACGGAAATTTTACGTTTGTGACGCGGGTAGGTCTTGCGCTGTTGCGTGCCCCCCGCGGATGCAATCAGGGACTCAAAGGGAAGCCGCCATGCGTTACGATGATTTTCGCCGCAGCGACGACATCGAGGATCGTCGCGACGAAGGTGGTGGTGGGTTTGGCGGTGGCGGCGGCGGTGGGTTCGGTCTGCCGATGGGCGGCGGCGGCCTCGGCATCGGCACCATCATCGTGCTCGGCCTGCTCGGCTATGCCTTCGGCATCGATCCGCGCATCCTGATCGGAGGCGCCGAGATCCTGACCGGCGGTGGCCAGGCACCGAGCTACCAGACCGATCGCCAGGCCTCGGGCGGGCAGGTGAAGCGCGGCGCGCCGACCGACGAGATGGGCAGCATGATCTCCGGCATCCTGGGCGAGATCGACGATCGCTGGAGCGAGATCTTCCAGGCCAGCGGCCAGTCCTACACCGGTCCCAAGATCGTGCTGTTCCGCAACGCCACCAATGGCGGCCGCTGCGGCATGGCGCAGTCGGCGATGGGCCCCTTCTACTGCCCGCCTGACAAGACCATCTTCCTCGACACCGGCTTCTTTCGCGAGGTCGAGACACGCTTCCGCGGCTGCTCCGGCAAGTCCGCCTGTAATTTCACGACTGCCTACATCATCGCCCACGAGGCCGGCCATCACATCCAGAATCTGCTCGGCATCATTCCGCGCGTGACCCGATTGCAGCAGCAGGCCGGCAGCAAGGCCGAGTCCAACGCGCTCCAGGTGAAGGTGGAATTGCAGGCCGACTGCCTGTCCGGCGTCTGGGTCAACCGCGAGGCGAAGAAGCGTCCGAACTTCCTCGAACCGGGCGACATCGACGCGGCGCTGACCACGGCGAGCGCCATCGGCGACGACACGCTGCAACGCCAGGCCACGGGCCGTGTCGTGCCCGACTCCTTCACCCACGGTTCGGCCGAGCAGCGCAAGCGCTGGTTCATGACCGGCTATCAGCAAGGCACGGTCCAGGCCTGCAACACGTTTGGCGGCGGATCGTTGTAGTTGGAAGAGTTCGTGCCCCGGACGCTGCGCAGCATGAAATGCTGCGCTGCTGATCCGGGGCCCAGAATGCCGGTCCCACAGAGGTATCTTAGAAACGGGTCCCCCGGCTCTGCGGCGCATCGCTGACGCGCTGCACCGCGTCCGGGACACGAGAGGAAAGCGCAATGTCCTCCATCGATGAGACAAAGCAGTTCATCCCGCTCAACATCGCGGTGCTCACCGTCTCCGACACCCGCGCGCTCGCCGATGACAAGTCCGGCCAGACTCTCGCGGATCGCATCAGCGCTGCCGGCCATCATCTCGCCGCCCGCGAGATCGTCACCGACGACGTCGAGGCGATCCGCGCCGTCATCCGCGGCTGGATCGCGGACGCCGGTGTCGACGTCGTCATCACCACCGGCGGCACCGGCTTCACCGGACGCGACGTCACGCCGGAGGCGATCGAGCCGCTGTTCGAGAAGCGGATGGATGGCTTCTCGATCGCGTTTCACATGATGAGCCATGCCAAGATCGGCACGTCGACGATCCAGAGCCGCGCCACCGCGGGCGTTGCGGGCGCGACCTACATCTTCTGCCTGCCAGGCTCGCCCGGCGCCTGCCGCGACGGCTGGGACGGCATCCTCGCCGCCCAACTCGACTATCGCACGCGCCCCTGCAACTTCGTCGAGATCATGCCGCGCCTCGACGAGCATTTGCGCCGACCGAAGGCGCAAGGCGCGACGGTTTAGTTGTGCGCGAAAAGCGTTGAACGATCAAATGCTCGGCGGATCAGTATCCGCCGAGTGTCAGGAGTAGCTGGTGCTGCCACGGACTCGTGAGCCGCAAAACAGGTCCTTTACCGCCGCACTCCAACGCGATTGACTCCCCCATTCAAATTGCCGCCGACGTTATGACGGACCGCAGCACGCGCCACTGGCCGAGGCCGGAGCACGACGCCCGCCCTTGCAACGCAACCGGCTGGATATTCGACGTACTGGCAGTACACGACCGCGCTCGCCGGTGATGGATTGAGCGTGAGACCTGCAAGCCCCAACATGGCGCTGGCGGCGAGCCCGGCAACTGTCACTGATCCAAACGAAAGAAGGTTTCTCTGGTGCATGGTGATCCTCCGCGCTTGCGCACAGTAAGTGTCGCGAGCCGCCCAGGGTGCGGCGGGACCCAACGTGAAGATCGGACGATGGGCGGACGTTGACGTAGATCAACATTGTAAACGAAGCAGGTTTCCAAGCCCCCGGCACAAACTGCGCAGGCTGCTTTGCTGCTGCAATTGCGCGCGACGGCAATGCGCTTCGCATGCGACCTTCCGTCGCCCCGCACCACGACTTGATTTAGATCAAGCGCCACACGCCCAACTTGTCGAGCCTGTACGCCGCAGGGGGGCGTGGATCGTCGCATGCCCCTGACCCGCTACTTTGCGTTCGTTGGCATCATTCTGCTCGCGCTGCTGTTCATCGCTGACGCCTGCATGCCGATATTGCCGATTCTCGAGAGGGCCGATTCAAATCGCATTGCGATCCGTATCCACTCGGAGCTGAAATTGCCGGAGCGCGTGGTTTACGACACCAGTCTTCCGACCATCCTTCCCTCACAGACCGCGAACGCAGCGAGCAGTACGCAAAATTCGGCGATCGCGCGCGAAGCGATTCCAGTCAGGACACGCGAGGCGTTGGCGCAGTTGCAGCCGTCCGATACGGCGCGCCCCCGCGCTTCGGAGACGAAAACGCGAGGGACCAGACCGCCACACCAGCGCAAAGCCGCAAGGCGACGCGCGCCGCCATACGAGTTCATGATGGCACGGCAGGCGCATTTTGGCTGGTTTGGCATCTGGTAGGGATGTGACGCGATGGCCGGGTTCTGAAGCAATGTCCTTGCTAGCTCTTCCGTGTCATCGACAACCACACCACGCGCCATAGCTCCCGGCAGGCGTCGCGGCGCAGGCGTCGCGCGCGGCGTTTGTAGAGATCGACCAGCTCTGCCGTGACGCGGCGCGACAATTGGTGCCGCTCGCGCATCAGAGGTCGCGCTCCCAGGTTTCGCCGGTCAAATTCTGTCCGAAGCTGCGATGCGGCTCGCTCGCGACCAGCTTGAATCCAGCGTCCTGGTAGATCTTGCGCGCGCCGACCAGAATGCTTTGCGTCCACAGCGTCATCCGCCGATAGCCGCAGGCGCGCGCGAAGGAGACGCATTCGGCGACCAGCCGCTGGCCGAGGCCGCGGCCGCGCGCGACGGGATCGAGCAGCAGGAGACGCAGCTTTGCGACGTCGTCGCTCGCCTTCACCAAAAACACCGAGCCGACCGGGCGGCCCTCGATGTCGGCGATCCAGCAGCGCTCGCGCGATGCGTCGTAGGAGGTCATGTATTTCGCGACGATCTCCGCGACGAGGGCCTCGAAGCCCGAGTCAAATCCATATTCGCTCGCATAGAGCGCGCCGTGGCTCTGCACGACCCAGCCCATGTCGCCAGGACGTGGATCGCGCAGGATTGCCGGCGCCGGCTCGGCGCGCGGCATGGCGAGCAACCGCTCGACCGTGTCCATCGCACCCGTCAGCCGTTTGCGATCGGTCTCGGTGAGCGGCCGCAGCATTGCGGCGACGTCCTCTTGCGACGAGCGCTCGAGCCTGGCGAAGGCCTGGCGCCCCTTCGCGGTCAGGCTCAACTGATACTGCCGCCGGTCGGTCGGAAGCGGCTTGCGCGCGATCAGGCCGGCTTCGTCGAAGTTCTGCACGATGCGGCTGAGATAGCCGGGGTCGAGCCCAAGCTCGATGCCGATCTCCTTGGCCGAGCGCTCGCCGCCATGGGCGAGCTCGTAAAGCACGCGCGCTTCGCTGAGGGAGAAGGGCGTCTTCAGCAATTGCTGGTCGAGCACGCCGAGCTTGCGGGTGTAGAACCGGTTGAAGGCGCGAACCGCCTCCACCTGGTCGTCGGACACCGGTCCGGCCGAACCGCCCGAGGGCGCGCTTGATGACAGACTGGACGACGTATTGGGCGACATGGGCACCTCCAATACTTGCCATTGTCAATTAATTAATTGCCTTTGGCAAGTATCTTCTGGTTCACGCCATGCTGACGATCTTGCTCCGCAACAGCGTCCGGGACGAGCGTCCGAGCCGCCGCAGCAGCCGCGCCTCGGAGCGGCGGGCCTGGGGCGGGTAGCCGCCGATCCGGTCGTAATGATCGCGCGCGATCAGGAGCCCCTGATCGCCAAAGGGCCCCACGATCTTCCGCGCCACGAAGCGGATGACGTCGCGCAGGCCGGTATCTGCGTAGGGCGAACGCGCATAGCGGAACACGGCCGCGCGGTCGCGTCCGCTGGCCGAGACGGTCTGAATGAACTGCGTGGTCTCTTCGATCCAGCCGGTCTCGAGCACGGCACCGGCATGCAGGAACATCAGCCAGGGCGAACGCGCCTGCAGCGCACCGGCGGCAAGCGCCGCGCCTTGCGAGGAGCCTTCGTAGCCGATGAAGCGGCAGCCGGCGACGTCGGCGACGCGCTCGATCACGCCGTTGCGCGTGCCGTCGACGAGCAGCACTTCCTTGATCAGGCCGGCGGCAGCACCCGGCACCAGTGAGGCCAGGGTGGCGACCGCTGACCGCTCGACGCCTTCCGTCGGTATGATGACGCTCAACATGATGGAGGCTTCAGTTGTCTCAAGGGACAGCGCAAGTGTTATACGGTATAACCATGGCCTTGCGCCCCGTGCAACGTTTTGCGCGGCCGTTGATGCGGCCGCGCCGCTGGATGGTAAACCGTGCAGCCGGCCCCAGCCAAGCCTGTCGCACGCAGGCCGTAATACTGCGGAATATATCTGCAGCTGCGCGCCGACTGCGTGCAACCTGATTTCACAGCGGAGACTCGCGTGAACGCCGATCAACTCGCTGTTGGTACGACTGCAACATCACCTCGGCAGGACGCCGCACCTGCATTGCGGATTCGTGCCGTGATGCTGGGCGACCGCATCAGTGCGGCGGGCCTGGAGATCGGAACGCTGGTATCGTCGACGCCGGTCGCGTTCCGCGTCCATGCCGGGCTCGCCGTGATCTTCCGCTACGGCGTCGTGGTGCTGATCGGCCTCTTGCCCTCCGAAGAGAAGGTCTTGATCGACACGTTGAAGCCGCGCGTGACCGGCGAGTTCAGCCCCTACGAGGAGGAGACCGCGCAGGCGCAGCTCTGCAACGACGAGAACGCCGAGGTGATCCAGCCGGGCGGACCGATCTGCCTCAGCAAATTCTCCGAGGACCGCCTGCTCCTGATCGCAGATGCGCTCGCCAAGAGCACCGCGCTCGCCCGCGACGAGCGCCGTGTCGCCGCCGTCTTCGACGTCATCGAGCCGTTTGCGCGCGAGCTTGCTCAGCGTGGCCGCACGCCGCGCCGTCGCAAGGGAATCCTGCAACTGATCGGCAACGCGCTGCTGGTGCAGCAGCGCGTCGCGGGCCGCGTCGCCGTCGCCGAGAAGCCCGACGTGCTCTGGGAGAAACCCGGGCTCGACCGCCTCTACTCGCGGCTCGAGGACGAGTATGAATTGAAAGAACGTCTCGATACGCTCGAGCGCAAGCTTGCCGCGATTTCCGGGACCGCAAACGCGCTGACGGATATCATCGACACGCAGCGTTCACTACGCCTCGAAGTGGCTGTGGTGGTGCTGATCGTGATCGAGGTCGTGATCGGCTGCATCCAGATCATCGCCGGAACTCACTAGGCCAGGGCACGTAGTCATATTTCGGTCGTATCTGCTTTGCTCCAAATAGCGATGACTTTTGTGCAGGCGCAGCAAATGACGCGATGGCCATGAACGGCCATTTGACCGCCGTGGCACCAGACGATGCCTGGTGCATTTGGCGGTCAGTGAGATACCATATGGTCGATGACTGACGGCAAGGTGAAACGGCGGCTGACCACTGTCCTGTGCGCGGATGTGCACGGGTATTCTCGCCTGATGGGAGCAGACGAAGCGGGAACGCTGGAGATGCTGCGCCGCTGCCGCACTGCCATTGCAGGATTGGTGGAGCGTCACGACGGGCGGATTGTGAATACTTGGGGCGACGCCGTGATCGCCGAGTTCGCCAGCGTTGTCGAGGCCGTGCAATGTGCGGTCGAAATTCAACAGGAAGTTTCCAATCAGAATTCGGTCCCACCGCCTCACGCGCCCCAGATGCGATTTCGCATCGGCGTCAATCTAGGTGACGTGATGGTGGATGGTTCCGACATTTTTGGCGACGGGGTCAACATCGCGGCGCGGCTGCAAGAACTCGCCGAGCCCGGTGGCGTCATGGTCTCGGCTTCCGTCTACGATCAGGTGCACAACAAACTATCTCTTGGCTTTGACTGTCTCGGCCAGCAACAGATGAAGAACGTGGCCCCCATAACCACCTATCGGGTGACCGTTGGTGGCGGAGCCGTTGGGCGAGGTAGCGCAAGCCCTGCTCCTCAGGTTGGAGCAGCTGCAGGCCCGGAAGCTGGCGCTCAAACGATTCGCGGCCGATACGAGCCGTCCAACTGGATGAGCTCCATCGCGGATCGGTGGGCGATCCTGCCTCGCCCCATTGCAGCAATCCTCACAGTTTCGTGTTTTCTGATTCTGATCAACATTTTCACCGGTCTGCACAGGATCTGGTTTCATTGGCCAGTTGCAGTGCTGCTTTTCATTGGCGCCCTGCGGACGCTCCGGCATGGACCTGCGTCGGACGGAAATGAGGGACGGCGGAGGACTCGCGACTAATCTCATCGCGCGTTAATCTTACTGTGTCATAAAATCATCCGCACGGTACGTCTTTGGATGAGAGCAGTACAGCACGGACATCGTCGCAGG